>DATJEQ010000168.1:0-7083 GCA_035496495.1 Polyangiaceae bacterium | reverse complement strand
TTGCTCAAGCGGGCACCAAGGGCGGCAAGGCAGCAGAAGCACCGCTCTCGCATGAATGCTATTTGGTGGACTCACCGGATTGGGTGAATGTCATCGCGTTGACCAAGCAGGGCACCGTGTTGTTCGTGCGCCAGTTTCGCTTCGGCATTCAGCGCGTCACCCTGGAAATCCCGGGGGGCATGATCGACCCTGACGAAACCGCGGAGCACGCGGCTGTGCGCGAGTTGCGCGAAAAAACGGGTTATGAGTCTCCAGCCTGGTCGTCGCTCGGCTGGGTCGACCCCAACCCCGCTTTGCTGGGCAACCGCTGTTACACCTTCGTCGCCAAAGATTGCGTGCTCGCTGAAGCTCAAGCGAGCGGCCCCCAAGAGCAAATCAGCGTGGAAGAGCAGGATCTCAGCGAGGTACCCAAGCTGATCGCGGCTGGTGAAATCACTCATGCCTTGGTGGCCGTCGCATTCATGCGCTTTGATTTGCACCAACGTGGGCTGTTTTGAATAGGGATTTGGTCTGAATAGGAGATTGGTCTGAAGAAGGTACTGGTTGCCAATCGTGGCGAGATCGCGGTGCGCATCCTGCGCACGCTGCGAGAAATGGGCATTGCATCCGTCGCGGTGCACAGCGACGCGGATGCAGACGCGCCGCACGTGCGTCAGGCGGATTTTGCCTACAACATCGGGCCCGCGCCCGCCGCGCACAGTTACTTGAATGCAGAGCGGATCCTCGAAGTGGCTCAGATCTCGGAGGCGGACGCCGTGCACCCCGGCTATGGGTTTCTCTCGGAGAATGCTGAGTTCGCATCAGCTTGCGTCGCAAAAGGCCTCTCCTTCATTGGCCCCTCAGCAACGACCATTGAACTCATGGGCTCGAAGACCAACGCGCGGGCACGCATGCAGCAAGCCGGTGTGCCCATCATGCCCGGCGGCAGCGCGACCAGCATTGACGACGCTAAACGTAGCGCACAAGCGCTCGGTTACCCTGTATTGATCAAAGCCAGCGCCGGCGGCGGGGGCAAGGGCATGCGCTTGGTGAATGACGAGGCGCAGCTAATCTCCGCCTACGAGCGCGCCCGCAGTGAGGCCGAGCGCGCGTTCGGCGATGGCACCGTTTATCTCGAAAAAGCCCTGCTCAATCCTCGCCACGTCGAGATCCAAGTGCTCGGCGATCAACGCGGCCATGTGGTGCATTTATTCGAGCGCGATTGCTCCATTCAACGCCGCCATCAGAAAGTGATCGAAGAAACGCCCTGCCCCAGCTTGCCCGCTTCCTTGGTGGAACAAATGGGCCAAATCAGCGTCCAAGCGGCACAGGCGATCGGCTATTTTTCTGCGGGCACTTTCGAATTTTTGGTCGACGAGAAAGATCAATTCTATTTCTTGGAGATGAACACCCGCCTGCAAGTGGAGCACCCGATCACGGAATGGATTACGGGAATTGATCTGGTGCGTGAGATGATCAATGTGGCTCGTGGTGAATCATTGAGATTTGATCAAACTGAGATCGTGCGACGCGGCGCCGCCATTGAGTGCCGCATTTATGCCGAAGATCCGCGTAAGAATTTCTTACCCAGCCCGGGGTTGATCGAGCAGCTCACAGTGCCCACGGGCCCCGGAGTACGGGACGATTCCGGCATCGTCCAAGGTTTCCGCGTGACGCCCTATTACGATCCGTTGCTTTCCAAGCTCTCGGTGTGGGCAGCCGATCGCCCGGCGGCCATCGCGCGAATGAAGCGAGCCCTGAGCGAGTACAGCATCAGCGGCCTGTGTACGAATCTCTCCTTCCATCGCCACGTGATGGACAACGCTGAGTTCCAACAGGGCCGTTACGGCACTGGCTTCATTGAGCGCAACGCAAAGACGCTGCTGGCGGGGGACCAGTTGTCGCCCGAAGAAGAACGCCAGCTCGCCACCGCCGTCGCGGTCGCCTACGCGCAGCAACAGGAGCAGGCCGGCAAGGCGGCGAGCGCAACGGCCGATGGCGCGCCATCCCAGTGGAGTATCGCGGACCGACAGCGTACGGATTGAGTCACGCTAACCCTGCTCAATTCCTCATACATCGCAGCCTCATTGACTAATCATCCGTTCAGTGTCAGTCAATCGACTGTGAAGCTGATCCCCGTCAGTAACCCACCCAATCCTTTTGATCGGCAGAGGCTGGATTCTTCTGCGGATTATCTGGGGGATTGGAGCCCCGAGGCAGGCGACGGGGACGAACCGCCGGAGCGGGGAGGACCGGACCGGGGGCAGGCGCTGCGGGTGTTTGAAGATCACAGCCGCAGCATCCTGTCGAAAAACGACAGCCCGGATTTGGCAATGCGCTTCAGTGTCAACCCGTACCGCGGTTGCTACCACGGCTGCGCCTATTGTTACGCGCGCCCCACACATGAGTACCTGGGGTTCGGCGCGGGCACGGATTTCGAGCGCGTGATCGTGATCAAGCCACTCGCAGCTGAGTTGCTGCGCGAAGCGTTGCGGAAGAAGAGTTGGCAACATGAGATGATCGTGTTTTCGGGAGTCACAGATTGCTATCAGCCGCTCGAAGCGCATTACCAATTGACGCGCCAATGCTTGCAGGTGTGCGTCGAAGAGAAGAATCCCGTTGGCATCATCACCAAATCCGCGCTGATTGAGCGCGACATCGATCTGCTGGTGGAGTTGAACCGAGTTGCGGGCGCGAGCGTTACCATCAGCATTCCCTTTGCCGACGATAAAATGGCGCGAAAGATCGAGCCTTACGCCACTCCACCTTCGCGTCGTTTCAAGATCGTTGAGCGCTTGAGTGCGGCGGGGCTGTCTGTCGGCGTGAACGTCGCGCCCGTCATTCCGGGGCTCTCCGATTCTCAAATTCCGGAAATCGTCGAACGCGCCGCAGCCGCAGGAGCCAAGCGCTTGGGGATGATCCTAGTGCGCTTGCCGGGAAGCGTGCGGCCGGTGTTCCAAGAGCGCATCACGCAGCACTTCCCGCTCGCTGTGAGCAAAATCTTGGCGCGTACGCGCGAGGTGCGCGGGGGTAAATTGAATGATCCGAATTTCGGCACGCGCATGAGCGGCGCTGGGGAATACGCGTCGAGCATCGAGCGATTGATGCAAGTGAGCGCCGCGCGGTTCGGTCTGAGTTACGGAACGATGACAGACGCCTTGAAATCGGGTGGAGAGGCGGAATTGGCTGACGTCTACGCCACCGGGGCGGCCGGCTTGAAACGCGCCACATCCCGGCCAGAGCTCAAGCCCGCGAGGAAGCACCGCGACGACACGGGCCAACTGGAGCTGATCTTCCGCTGACTTGGCTGGCTCTGCTCGGCTGGCTCTGCCTGATCAGTCCTAAAAGCGCCGGTGGCGCTTGACGCTTTGGCCAAGCGAACCCAGAAGGGGCGGCATGAGCCAATACACACTCCATTATTTCGATTCCTCCCACAGCCGCGGGGAGGATTGTCGCCTTGCACTGGCCGCCGCCGGCGTCCCGTTTGAAGATCACCGCGTACCCACGGCCGAATGGCCCGCACTGAAATCGAAAATGCCTTACGGCTCCATGCCGGTCTTGGAAAGCAATGGCAAGGCGCCGCTGGCGCAATCAAATGCCATTTTGACGTACATTGGGCGCGCGCACGATCTGCACCCCAAAGATGCTTGGGAAGCGGCGCAACACGAAGCGATCTTGGAGTCGGTGGAAGAGGTCCGAGCGCTGCTCGCGCCGACGGGGAAGATGAAGGATGAGGCGGAGAAGCGCGCCGCGCGTGAGGCGCTGGCTTCCGGCCCCTTGCAGCTGTGGGGCGGGCGCATTGAAAAGCAGATCCGAGGCCCCTTCCTTGCCGGGGAAAAATTGTGCGTGGCCGACATCAAGGTGTTTCAAATCGTGAACGCGTTCAAAGCGAACACCTTCGATCACATCCCGCCCACCGTGTTCCAAGATTTTCCTAAACTGAACGCCTTGCACCAAGCCGTCGCCGCGCACCCCAAGATCGCCGGATGGCGTGCAGCGCACACTAAATAACGGCCTGCGTGCCCAGCACGCCAAATAGCCGCCTGCGTGCCCCGCACGCCAAGCAATTTCAGGATTTTTCCGCTGGCGCCTGCGGAATCGCGACCTTCAAGTCCACCACTACGCCGGCCTGGATCAACGACGCAATCAGGCAGCCGAACAGCGTTTGCCAATCGACGGTCGCCCCTGCGGCAGCTGTACTCAGCGCCTTCTGCAGATCGAAAGCGAGGGGCACCTCCGCAAATTGGCCGTCTGAACGCGGTACGGTGAGCTTGAGCACCTTGCCGCTGTGCAAGCGGACGGAAAGCGCCGGAGCGCCCGAGGCTACTCTGATCAAGAATTCATTCCATTGCAGACGCAACTGCGCGACATCCGCCGCGTTGATCGCTTCTGCTCCCGCGGCCATGGGCGGCCGCGACATGCTGGACGAAGCACTGGGCTTAACCTGCAACGCGGGCAAGATCGCCGGAGTTGCGCCCAACTCCTCTGGCCCCGGCTCCCCCACACCGTAAAATTCGTACAGCGCGTCGCGAATGTGGGACGGGGGAGCGATCATAGTGCGCACCGGCAACCCTGCTTGCTTCGACACCTCGTCGATGACCTGCTGATTGGTTGGATCCGCCATGGCGACATACAGCACGTTGCCCAGGCCACGCACGCGCCGAACATAGATGGGAATCACGCTGCAGCGCTCGGCCATTTCCGTCGGCACCAAGGTCAGCAACTCGGTCGAAAAATCGATGTGCTGCAACGCCACCCACGGCACACTGAGCTGCTGGCTTAGGATCTGCGTGACGTTGAACTCTGTCACCAGGCCACGCTCGACGATCAACGTCCCCAGACGTCGACCGTCTTTCTTTTGAAGCGCGAGGATTTCTTCGAGTTGCTCGCGATTGATCAGATTGGCCTGGACCAACAACTCGCCCAGCCGGACCCTTTCCAGCGCCATGATGTGCGAGAGTAATCGGTTTTCGAGATATCCCCAACGATTGCTGGAGCGCACTGGCCCGCTGCTCTGGCGCAAGCGCCGAGAGCCAAGACAAGGCTATATAAACAAGCAAAGGCTCCCTCCTGGCCGAATTCTTAAGAATGTAAATGTTTGTAATTGTTCAATATTATCTCTTCATGCCTCGTGGGATGTAGGGGGAAGCCTCACCGTTTTCGCGGGACTCCGCGTCGCTCAAGCGGTGAGCCAAAACAGCAGCTAGACTCAAGCTCAGGAGAATGGACCAGGCCCAATCCCTTCGGCCCTGCCCGCAATGCGGATCAGGCTGCGAGCCCGATCACCAGTTTTGTCCTGGTTGCGGCTTTCCGCTTTCTGCCGTCTCTTCCTCCAATGAAGATCGCCTGATCGGTAGGACGCTGCCCGGTGGCTATCAGATCATTGATCTGATCAGCGTGGGCGGAATGGGGCGTGTGTACCGCGCGGAGCAGCGCGTGCTCGGCCGCACGGTTGCGGTGAAGGTGATCCACCCCTACTTACTGGCAGATGAAAACTCTATCGCCCGATTCATGACGGAAGCGCGCGCTGCCAGTCAATTGAATCACCCGAATTCAGTGAGCGTGATCGATTTCGGCAAGACGGAAGACGGTCAGCCCTATTTGGTGATGGAATTCTTGCGCGGGAAAGATCTGGCCCGCGTTGCTTATGAGGAAGGCCCGTTGCGCATCAAGCGCATTGTGGACGTACTGCGGCAAGTGTTGTTCGCATTGGCCGAAGCCCACGCGCTGGGGATTATTCACCGGGATCTGAAACCGGAGAACATCATTTTGGAACCGCTACGGCGCGGCGGCGATTTCGTCAAAGTGGTGGATTTTGGCTTGGCTAAGCTGCGCGCCGACGACACAACATCGCCTCTGAGTGTCAATGGCGGGCGCAAGCTCACCATGCCGGGCATTGTCTGTGGAACGCCGGATTACATGGCCCCCGAGCAAGGCCGCGGCGATACCATCGACGGGCGCAGCGATTTGTACGCCGTGGGCGTGATCCTCTTTCAGCTGCTCACCGGCAGATTGCCCTTTGAGTCCGACAATCCCACTCAAATCGTGATGATGCACCTGTCGGTGCCCGTGCCCGATCCAAGGCAAGTGGCGCCCGATCGAGATATCCCTGCCGAATTGGTCGAGCTCTTGAACAAGGCGCTAGCCAAAGACGTAAAGCAGCGTTTTCAAGACGCCATTGAATTTTCAGACGCGCTGCAAGAAACCCTCGACAACATTGGCCTGGGCGAGCAGCCTCCAATGTCGACGCGTAAAGGCGGCGATCTCGTCGTGTGCGGCTCGTGTGGGGCCAGCGTGATGGTGACGCGCTTTTGCGGAGAATGCGGGCAACGCCTGACCCCGGCCGAGCAAAAATCCTCGGAAATGGCTGCCATGCGCGACCTGCTGCCGCTCAAGCTGGTGGCCCGCGACGAGGATCTGGACTGGCTGCAAGATCGGCGCAACCTGGCCGATGGCCGCCTGATTGCGGTGCGCTTGGTCGGTGAAGCGGGCGTGGGCAAAACGCGCCTGTTGGACGAATTCGCCACGCGCTGTAGGAGCCAGGGCGACAAAGTGGTGCGCGTGGGGCCCGATCCGCACTGGGCTGGGGTCGCTTATCACGCCCTCAAACAGGCCCTGATGGCGCTGCTCCAACACGACGACGGAACTGAGCTGCACCTGCGCGATGCCGATCCGCTGGCGCGACGCGGCCTACAAGAAGTGTTCAGCGGCTTCGTTCCCAAATCGGACACTCGATCGCCCAGCGAACGTCGCTTCGATCTGTCGGAGGCCTTGCGCTGGGCCTTGATGCACTGTGCTAAGCGCACCAGCGGCAAAGTATTGCTCGCCATCGACGATCTGGAGCGCATTGACGGCACCAGCCGCGCCGCATTTGCGGACGCCGTGGGCGAGCCGCCACCGTGCAGCGTGATGGTGATCGCCGCACATTCTCCTGGGTTTGAACCGGGCTGGCCCTCGTCGTACCCGGCGCGCGTGCTCGGCGGTTTTCCCCCTGCTGTTGTCTCGCGCTTGTTCAGGCCCCTGAGTTCCGCGGGCGCGCTGGCCAATTCGAATCACCTGGGCATGCGCGGCGTACCCCCGCTGTACGTGGATCAAGCGTTGCGC
>DATJEQ010000167.1:0-9954 GCA_035496495.1 Polyangiaceae bacterium | reverse complement strand
CTCCGCGCGGCAATTCAAACAACGCCCATTCAAACAACACAGGCCCCACAGGCCAGTACCGCGCGCGCAAGAATGATCGGCGCCCCAATCGACCCGGCCGCCCCAATCAAGGGCGTTAGCCCTCACGTTTCGAGATTGACTCAACTGCACGGGCGAGTTGATGGTATCGAGGGCTGTGAGCCCAGACGGCGCTATTGCGGAGTGACGGCAATGTTTTTGAGAAATGTGCTCATTGTTGCATCCGTTTTGGGGTTGCTGATCGCGTGCACCACAAAGGAGGGCAGCGCAGATCAGGGACGCACTCAGGAGGACTGCGTCAATGCGTGCTGGAGGCTCTCGAGCGCCAATTGTGGGGACGTTGGTGAAGAGTGCGTTGACCGCTGCATCCGCGAGCGCGTGACGCCCGGGACACAATGTGCCCAGGCGCGGCAAACCTATGCCAATTGCTACTGGCAAACGCCAGCCTACGTCTGCGATGTGCGGCTCGGATCGTACCCCACAGACTGCGATGCAGAATTTGAATTGCTGCAGAAATGCTTGGGCACGGATCTCGTCGATGCCGCTTCAGACGCCGCATCCCTCGACGCCGCTTCAGACGCCGCATCCCTCGACGCCACATTTCTTGATGTGGCCCGCGATGCCCCGCTGGACGCCTCCGCGGATGGGCGCTTATAGCCGCAAACTGGCACGCAGATCTGCAAGTGTAACCATCAACGTCGTGGGTTCGAGTGGTGAAGGGTCGAACCCCATGCGGAGATAGAATGCCGTGGCGCTTTCCGAAAGGGCGTGCACGATCAGGCCTCGGATACCGATGGCGTCCGCCGCGTTGATGACGCGTCGCGCAGCGTCCTGACACAGCGCTCGCCCAATTCCGCGCTGCTGGTGGGACTGAGCTACTGCAAGGCGCGCCAATACAGCAACTGGGATCGGATCAGGCATGTTGCGTCGGAATCGCCCGGCTGCGGCAGCAACGCTAATAGCGCTCGAAGCAAGTGCGTAATATGCGACGACAACACCAGCATCACAAACGACGAAGGTACGTGAAGCCCCGCTGACCTGGTTCGCGTGAGCGCGGCGCTTGAGCCAGTTATCAAGGGACGGTTCGCCGCATGAGAAAACGTCGAATTGGTGGTGAGGCGCAAGGGACTGTGGCGCCGACAGCATCAGTCGGTTTTCCACGGCAGGGGCTTGCTCATCGTGCGTCGCAGTCGTTCGTTGGGCCGTGCGGGTGCATCAAGTCGGGCGAGAAAATCCGCATAAGCCTTGGAACTGACCGAAATCAGCGCACGATCTAGAATTGTGTCCTCCGCTGCGCGACGGGCAGCGGTGAGGATAAAATCCGTTCGGTTCGTACCGCGAGCCTTAGCGGCTCGGTCGATCAAGCTCCGCTCATCCGCATGGATACGAATATTGAGCGTCGCACGTGGGCTGGCTTGGCGCTTGGCAGAGGACTTCACGGCACTGCTCCAATTCCGGACTGAATTGAGTCACCCTAGCACAGGGTAATGACATTGTCATTACAGAAATGTGCTCAATTTGGCGCTGATTTCACATCAGACGATGGAGGCCTCAAGCGCTGTGCCCGCCTAGGTCGTAACAGGCCCCACCAAAGTGAGCAGTGTGGCGCGCGCAACCTGTTGGCCTTGGTCGTCTTGCAATGTGACGTCCAGTGCGAATTCTTGACGCTCAGTGGTGGTGGGCACTGGGCAATGGCATTGCGCGGTGATGCGGCCGCGGGCTTTCTTTAGGTAGTCGATGGAGAGATTCTTGACGATGAAGCGGGCGCCGTCGGGTAGCGAATAGGCCAGCGCGAGATTGCCGGTGTATTCGGCTAAATTGGACAACGCGATGGCGTGCAGGGAATGCAGGTGGTTGCGCAGTGTTGGTCTGTCACTCATGCTCACGCGAGCGAAACCGGGTTTCAGCTCAAGTACGCGAGGGCTAATGCTCCCCGTGTAGGGGATGGCGCGTGACATCACCAAACCGAACAACCGGGGCCCCGCTCGGTAACCTTTCAGACCGTCCCAAAGCTGGCGAATCGCGTTGTGGGGGCCTTCCAAAGTGGAAGGCAGCGACAGCCTGGGGCGTTTGGTGTGCATCGATTGTGTGACAACTATAACACGGCGTTGCAGTTGGTGTAGAATCGTGGGCAATGACGCGCCAAGTTACCCGCAGCCCCGTCGATGGTCGCATTTTGGTGGAACGCGATCTGTGCAGTGATGCGCAGCTCGCTTCTGTGGTGGCCGGTGCGCAGCAAGCGTGCGAGAAGTGGGCAAACGCTCCCATCTCTGAGCGCAAAGCGCTGTGTTCGCTCTTCGTGGATGCCTTCGTGAGCAAGGCGGATGCGATTGCCGAAGAAATCGCTTGGCAAATGGGGCGTCCTGCTTCGCAAGCGAAAGGCGAAGTGCGTGGGTTGGAAGAACGCGCGCGTTACATGATTGGCATTGCAGAAGAGGCGCTGGCTCAAGTCAACGCGGGCGAAAAGCCGGGCTTCGAGCGATTCATCGAACGGGTCCCGCTCGGAGTCGTGTTCACTGTTGCACCCTGGAATTATCCGTATCTCACTGCGGTGAATTCGATCATTCCGGCGATTCTTGCTGGCAACGTCGTGATCTTGAAGCATTCGGCGCAGACGCCGCTGTGTGCCGAGCGCTTTGCTGAGGCTTTTGCGGCCGCTGGCTTGCCTCACTGCGTCTTTCAATACGTCCATTGCAGTCACGACGCGGTGGCGAAGTTGGTGCAAAGCCCAGAGATCGATTTCGTGGCCTTCACGGGGTCAGTTGCCGGGGGCCACGCGATCCAGCGCGCAGCCAGCGAGCGCTTCATTGCAACGGGTTTGGAATTGGGTGGCAAAGATCCAGCCTATGTGCGAGCCGACGCCAACTTAGCCCACGCGGTGGAAAATCTGGTCGACGGCGCATTCTTCAATTCGGGGCAATCGTGCTGCGCGGTGGAGCGCATTTATGTTGAGCAGGGCGTCTATTCGCGATTCGTCGAAGAATTCGTGGCGCTCACGCGCAAGTACGTGCTGGGCAATCCGCTGGAGAGCAGCAGCAATCTGGGACCCGTGGTGCGCACCAGTGCCGCGGATTTTGTGCGCGAACAGACGGCTCAGGCGATCTCCCAGGGTGCCCAGGCATGGATCGACGCCAGGGAATTTGCGGCCGATAAAGCGGGCACGCCGTACTTGGCGCCACAGGTGCTCACGGAGGTGAACCACTCGATGCGCGTGATGACCGAAGAAAGCTTTGGCCCGGTTGTGGGCATCCAGTCGGTCAGCGGCGATGAAGAAGCAGTGCGGCTGATGAACGACAGTCGCTACGGATTGACCGCTTCCGTCTGGACATCGGATGTGGACGCCGCGCGGCACTTGGGGCGCCGCATCGACACGGGCACCGTGTTCATGAACCGCTGCGATTACCTAGACCCCGCCCTAGCATGGACCGGCGTGAAGGATTCTGGGCGCGGCTGCACCCTCTCGCGTCTAGGCTTCGAAAGCCTGACGCGGCCGAAGTCGTTTCACCTGCGGCTTTGAACCCGCGGGCGGGGCGACCACGGGGGATCGCCCCTACTCAAAGACGCGATCGCGCTTGCGGCGACGACGAGCGGCTTCGGCGATCTTCTTGCGCTTCTTGATCGAAGGCTTCATGTAGTGGCGACGCTTTTTGAGCTCGCGCAGCAGGCCTTCAGCCGCAAGCTTGCGCTTGAGGTGCTTGATTGCCCGTTCCACACCCTTGCCGTCGACGACGACCTGCAGGGGCCTACACTGAATTGCATCACTTGCGGTTGCCAAGGGAGCGGGAACTTGTCAGATGCCTTGAGTAAATGCAACTCCGAGTGAGGGGCTTTGTCGATCTTTCGGCCTAATGGCCTACAGCGGGGATGGAACCCGGTTTCCGCCGGATTTGTTGGTTTAGAGCTGAAAATGGCCGGTGTGGGCGGCAATCGCGGCGTGAATCTCCGCTGAATGCTGCTGGGATGCGGTTACAGGGGACGCAAGAGCCGGCGCGGCTGTACCCCGCGTCCCCGCAGCGAGCCCCAGCGTCGTTTGGGCCATCGACTCCTCCAGGGCCGTCAGATCGTAACCGCCTTCGAGCACCAACCCAACCGGGCAAAGCGGTGCGGCGCGCTGGGCCACGGCTTGCGCCAATTGCCCAAAACCTTCGCTGCTGATGCGCATGTGCCCCAAAGGATCGCGCGCGTGCGCGTCGTAGCCCGCACTGATCAAGAGCAGCTCCGGCTTGTATTGATCGATCAGGGGCAACAGCGCGCGCTGCCACAGGGCGAAGTATTCATTGTCGCCCGCGCCGCGCGAGAGCGGCACATTGAAATTGTAACCGAGCCCTGTGCCGCTGCCGATTTCGTGGGCCTGCCCTGTCCCCGGGTACCATGGGTTCTGGTGTACGGAGAAATACAGAACCTGATCCGTCGTGTAGAAAATATCCTGAGTGCCGTTCCCGTGGTGCACATCCCAATCCAAAATGAGCACCCGGCGCACGCCCCGCTGTAGCGCGTGAGCGGCCGCAACCGCGACGTTGTTGATCAAACAGAAGCCCATCGCCGTATCGAACGTGGCGTGGTGGCCCGGTGGGCGCGCCAGCAATAGCCCCAGCTGCGCCTTTCGATCGAGCAGCTGATCCGTCAAATCCACGGCGCCCCCCGCCGCGGCCAGCGCGGCTTGCAGCGAGCCGCTGCTATAGAAAGTGTCTCCGTCCAAGTAGCCGCTGCGGCCTTGGATGGCCATCAGGGTATCAATGTGACCTGCGCTGTGAGCGCGCTCCAGCTCTGCACGGGTTGCTGCGCGCGGCGACAAAGGGCGCAGCGACACGTCCGGTAATTGAGCCAGCGCCCCGCTCACGCCCGCTTCCACTGCAAGCAGGCGCTCGGGGCTCTCGGGATGGCCCTGTGGCGCGACGTGTTGTCTAAACAGTGGGGCCTGGAGCAGTGCCAGCGCGATTTGGCTCATGAGTTACCTCGGGAGAGGGGAGTTGCCGAGGCTTTGCGATGGCGCCGGCGGTAGCCGCTGGGCGTAACGGAAAGCTCGCGCGCAAAAGTCTCACTCATCTGCCGCCCATCGCTGAAGCCGGAGGCGCGGGCGATTTCAAGCAACGGCAATGACGTCGATTCCAAGAGCGAGCTGGCGCGAAGCAAACGCAAGCGCACTATTTCCGTGTGGGGGGAATGGCCTAGCACTGCGCGCACGTGATTCTCCAACGAACGACGCGAGATCTTGGCGTAATCCGTGACGTCTTGCACGCGGATGCCGCGGTAGGCATTTTCTCGCATGAAAGCGATGGCCCGCACCGCGCTGGCGGGCGCATCCGCAAAAGTCAGCGTGCTTCCCCGCGCAGCAACTTCCAAAGGCGGCAGCTGCTCCAGTTGGGTTGCAATGCGCTCGCCCTGCAGCAGGCGCGCCAACATCTTGGCGGCCAACGCTCCCACCGCGGCATGGGGCAGCATCACGCTGGAAATTCCCATTGCCGGAAACGCGCAATGCCAAGCGTCGTTGCCACAGCCGAGTACGGCAATGTCGAGGGGCACCGACCGCCCCAGCGATTCACAAGCGCGCACGACGGTCAGCGCCAGTTGGTCGTTTGCACAAAACACCCCAGTGAATGCCGGTAGGCGCGCAACGGTGGAGTGAATCGCGGCATTCAGATCGACGGCACTGGTGGGTTCGAGTAGCCGGCTTGTGACGCTGAGCTGTGCGCGCTCAAGCCTGCGGCTGAACCCCAAGAGTTGTTCTTGAGAAGTGCGACGCGTGGCAAGGCCCAAGAAAAAATACTGCTGCAACCCCGTGGCACGCAGGTGACTTGCGGCGATCTCACCCACTGCCACCTGGTTCACACGAACCTGAGCGACGCCCAGTGCGGATTCATCGTTCAAATCCACAACCGGAAAACCCACGTCGAGCGGGTGTGAAAGAGTTGTTGAGCGCGCTAGTGATACGCAATCGCCCAGCGCACCGTCCGTCCTTTCAGAACGGGGATCGCTAACGAAATCGTCCCTGAACAGACGCCAGCCGAGCGTGTGGGCGTGCTGAATTGCTCCCAGCAGCCGCTCGCTTAGCCCCCGATTGCCCTCAACCCCGAGCAACCTAACGTGGGGCCTGCTGCTCCGATGGATCGGTCCGCCTAGCTGAAAATTCATCATTCTTGCTGTGTTATTGCGTAAATTAGAACACCAATTGCGCATTATAGCATAGAAGATAGTCCCACACGCCCGTACCTTTGGGGTGCTGACTGGGTTGGGGATGCATCCTCGGCGTGGGAGGCCGTTCGATGTACGCGCAGTTAGTGGAGTGAGAGCCTCGGTTAACTCGTTAACCACGGCCACATGGCCGGTAGTCTAAGGCCTCGGCAGTCTCGCCAGTTAGGCACCAGCGGCGTTCGAACGAGTTTGACCCCGAACCGGAGGTAACCCCGTGCAGAACATCCACAACCGTTTCGCCCCCCTGCATCGCCCTGTGGTTGCTGTAGACGCAGCGCTCAACAACAGCGAACCGCTTGAGCGGACCGTGAATAGAGAGGGTGCAGCTGGTGATTCGGATTTATCCACATGGTTGCAAGCACCGGACGCTCAGCAAGATAATCCTCAGGTTAATTCCAAAGAGTCCGACGTTCGCGAACTGGGTGCTGGTGAGCTGACGGCTCGTGAGTTGGCGGCTGGCGAATTGGCAGCCGGTGAAGCGGCAGCGAGCGAATGCGAATTCCTGCACGCCTACCAATACAGTGAGCAGGCGGGATGGCAGCTGCAACCGCGCGCGCATTCGCACCACGAACTTGTGGTGGTGCGCGAGGGCGTGTTGGTGTGTCGAATTGCGGGGCAGGAATTGCGGGTGAGCGCGGGGCAGGTGCTGCTGCTGCCGCCCACGGTGGTCTACGATCAGTGCGCCCCGGAGGGCGCGGTGCGTTTGGTGAACATCGGGATGCGCTGGACGGGCTATCGCCCGGGCATGCCGACCAGCGTGGTCGATGAAAAAGGCCGATTGGGCGAGCTCAGTGAATGGCTTTTGAGCGAACGCAACGCGAGCTTTCAAGATGCGGGGGCTTTCCGTTTGCAGCTCTTGCGCGCCATGGTGTGCGAATATCTGCGCCTGAGTGAGGCCTCGGGCTGGGAGCCCCAGCAACACAATCCCGAGCATCCGATGGTGCGTACGGTGCTGGCGTTTATTCGCGAGCATTTGTCAGAGCATTTCACGCTCGATGATCTGGCCGCGCAGGCGAAGATGAGCAAGTTCTACTTTGCTCGCGCTTATCGCTCGCTCACCGGGTTAAGCCCCATGGATCACGCGCGCTTAATTCGCCTGGAAGCCGCGCGCGAGCTGCTGCTGTCGACCAATTTACCGCTCAAGTCGATTGCGCCGCAGGTTGGGTTCGCCAGCGAATTTCATCTGTCGCGCTTGCTGCGCACGCGCCTCGGCGTGGGTGCCCGGCAGATCCGCTCGCGCGCAGTGGGCTGAGCCTGTCCCAGTAGGCGTCGCGAGCGGGCCAAGGCTAGGGAGGAGGAGCGGAGCATACACAGTGTATGTGAGCACTGACGACCGACGCATTGGCCCGCGCAGCAGCCTAATGGGATAGGCGATTAGTCGCGCTCGACCATCAGCGCGATGGCTTCGCCGCCGCCGATACACAGGCTAGCCACGCCGCGCTTTTTTCCCGCATCGTTCAAGGCGTAGAGCAGGGTCGTCAGGATACGCGCCCCGGTTGCTCCAATGGGGTGACCGAGCGCCACTGCGCCGCCCTTGACGTTGACCTTGTCCAATTCGATACCCACCAGCTTGGCGCAGGCTTGGGTCACGCATGCGAAGGCTTCATTGATTTCCCACAGATCGACGTCATTGGCGTTAAGCTGCTGTTTGAGCAGCAGTGCCGAGATCGCCGCCGCAGGGGCGGTGGTGAACCATTTGGGATCTTGGGCAGCTGTCGCATGGCCGCGGATGCGGGCCAGAGGGGTCAAGTTGTGCTTTCGCAGCGCGTCTTCACTGACAATTAGCAGCGCGGCAGCGCCGTCACTGATGCTGGAGGCATTGGCCGCGGTGATGGTGCCATCGGGGGCGAACGCCGGCTTGAGTTTGGAGAACTTGGTGGGATCCCCACGAGCGGGCTCTTCGTCGTCACTGACATCCACCGTGGCGCCTTTGGCCTGCGGCACGCTGACGGCAACGATTTCACTTCGAAATGCGCCTGCGGCCTGAGCGGTCGTGGCGCGCTTGTAGCTCTCGGCGGCAAAGTCGTCCTGCGACTGTCGACTGAAGTTGTATTCCTTGGCGCACATTTCGCCGGCCACGCCCATGTGAAAATCGTTGTACGGATCCCACAGGCCGTCGAAGATCATGCCGTCGACAACCTGCCCGTTGCCCATGCGGTAACCCGTGCGTGCCTTCGTCAAATAATACGGCGCGTTCGACATCGACTCCATTCCACCCGCCAAAATGACATCCATCTCGCCACTCGCCACCGCGCGTGCCGCCAAGACAACGGCTTCCAAGCTCGATCCGCACACCTTGCTCACCGTCGTGCAGGGAACATGGATGGGTAGGCCGGCTTTGAGTGCAGCTTGACGTGCGGGCGCTTGGCCAATCCCCGCGCTCAACACATTGCCCATGTACACTTGCTGCACTGCATCTGCCGGCATGCCGGCACGTGAAAGCGCGGCACCCAGGGCTGTTGCCCCGAGCTGCGGGGCTTGCATGCTGGATAAGCTGCCCAGATAGGAACCAATGGGGGTGCGAGCCGCGCTCGCGATGTACACCGACTGCACAGTTAATCGATCTCCTTCGTTGCACTACTGTAGAGCCAGAAAATTGTGCGTGCTATGCCAATCGCATGCCGGCAGAGGCGAATTCCCCAAAGCTCAGCCTCTTTACGCGGTTCGCCTGGGGCTACTACGCCTATCTGCTGTTCGTGATCGTGTTCGGCGCGTGGGTGCGCATCAGTGGCTCCGGCGCGGGCTGCGGCAGCTCGTGGCCCACTTGTCAGGGGGAGATCATTCCTCCCAGCGCAAGCGTGAAGACGTGGATCGAGTATTCGCATCGATTGACCAGCGGCATGCTGGGGTTGCTGAGCCTGGCGCTCTTGGTGTGGGTCTTTCGAGCACGAGTCGATCGCCGCTGCCGTATTACGGCCTCCGTCACGCTGCTGTTTGTATTCGTTGAAGCCGCGGTGGGAGCCGGCATCGTGCTGCGCGAGTTGGTGGCCGACAACGCGAGCGTGGCGCGGGCGATTGTGATTTCGTTGCATTTGGTGAGCACGTTGGTGCTCGCGGCTTGCGCGGGGCTGACCGCCTATTGGTCGACTGAGCGACCGCAGTCGGTCGCGCCAATTGGGGCGAATTGGCGCTGGGGCTTGCTGGCGTTGTTGCTTGGCGCGGTGCTGGCGAGCATGACGGGCGCCGTTACGGCATTGGGCGACACGCTGTTCCCGGTTCCCCCCACCGAAGGCGCCGGAATTTTCTCGCACGTTCGCGACGATCTAGCCCCCGCATCGCATTTTCTGGTGCGCCTGCGCATTGTGCACCCGCTGATTGCAGCGGCGCTCATCGGCGCGCTCATCACGGTACTCAACGTGTTCTCATTGACAGCGATCGATGCACCGATCGCGCGGATCTTGAAATGGGCGCGCGCGCTGATGTGGTGCCAGTTGGCCGTCGGGGTGTGCAACATCCTGCTGCGCGCACCAGCCTGGCTGCAGTTGGGCCATTTGGCGCTGGCGCATGGGTTGTGGCTCAGTTTGGTGCTACTGACCGCGCGGCTTTGGGAAACGCCCAAGATCAGCTGATCGCCACGCAATCGATCATACCTGCGAGTTTCCCGGCCGGGCGAAGTCCTGTCGCCAATGGTGGCCCAGTGTCGCTATCACGATCACAGAGAGCAGTAGCGCAAACAACGAGCCATCATATGTGGCGCCGCTGAGCGGGATGACGGGGATCACGAATGTAAAGAGCGCAAGGTGG
>DATJEQ010000166.1:0-7776 GCA_035496495.1 Polyangiaceae bacterium | reverse complement strand
CCGCTTGAGCAAACTGCGCGCGCCGGATGGAAAAGATGCGACTTTGGTACAAGACCTCAGACGCTTTTTCGACCCAGCGGGCAACCATTGCTGCATTCTACAGCAACGGCGCGCTCGGCTCAATCCACGACGCCACGGGGGGTCAGCGTCATCGGTACGTCGTCGACCTGCGCCAACTGATCTTTGAAAATCGTCTCCAACCACTCGATGGAGGGGCGCAGGCGGTGGTGAATAGCGCGCTCCGGCGTGCGGTGTGACTCAGTTTGCCACACGCGCAGGCTCGGTCGCCCCGCGTTGCCGACCAGGGCGATGGGAATGCCGCTCAACGGATCGCTCTCATAAACGAAGAACGAATGGTAATGCATGGTGCGCGGATCCCAAGGGGTGTGACCACGGATGATCATCACGTCGCCGGGTTGGTAATCGCGTGTGTGGCCCGCAAGGTAACTGATCAAGCTGTCGCGTTGACCCAAGGGGACTTGGTCGTCGTCGGATACATCCAGCACGTTGAACAGTTCGCTGTGTTGCTCCGCGTAGCGCACGAAATCCGGTGCGCGCCGCAGCCACGGCTTGTCTATTTCAGTGCCAAAATCGAATGTGCCCTGCGTCTTCCCGGGAGGCTGACCGCGCGGGCGATACCAGGTGCCCGCGGCGCGCTCGAAGGTATCCGTTATGAAATCCACGCACACCTGGGGCACCAGCGGTCGCCCCGCCGCGTCGTACACGTCGTAGGTGTCGCTGGTGAAATCGTAGTGGCGCTTGCCCGTGAAGTAGGCGTGGCGGAAATTGGCTCGCAGCCGACCGTCGAATTGCATGCCGAATTCGTGGCGCGGCTCATCGAATGGGAGCCCCTCGACGATCTCTGCAAGCATCGACTTGCGTAGGATTTGTACCACGCGTTGACGACGCTCGTTCGTTTGTCGCTCAATATTGACCTGCTTTTCCGTCGCGGCATCCGCAATTTCGCACTCTAAATCCAGGTGCGCCCCTTCGCTCTTGAGCAGAGAAGGCACCCAGCGATTGCCGTATTGCAGCAGCGCCACGATGTGCTGCTCGCTCAAATGCTGCACCTGCATGCGCGTGAAATGCAGTCGATAGCGCAGCGAACGCAGATCCCGTTGCAAGACTTCACCGCTGGGCTCGCCCGACCCAATGCGATCGAACAACAGCAAGTGAACTAAGTCCCCCTTGTTAGGGCCGTCGGTGAAAAAGTATTTTCCGTTTTTTCGCTCGGCGTGGAACGTTTGCTCGCCGCGTTGGATCCAGATGCGATCGTGGCCGAACAGTTGCTGCGCGGTCACTTCGCGAACCAGGGAACGAGCGGTCTCTGGATCGTCGGCGTACAGATAGCCTTCCTTGAGCACCACGTCGCGGCCATCGCGCGGCATGAGCGTGAAATGATCTTTCAACTGCGCCAACACGCCGCCCGGATGGTTCACGTCGGTCAGCCACTTGCGATAAATCTGCACTTGGTCATTGACCGGCTCGCTGTCCTTGTACTGCGGCGCGCGCACGAACAGCACCGGCTCAGCTTTGGTCTCGAATAAGATTTCCTCGCGGTTGAGGTCGAGGCTTGGAGTGCCGGGCATTTCCGGCTCTTGGCGAGCGGCGCGCACCTTCTCTTCGCAGGCGCGGCGTGCAGCTTCCTGCTCACTGGTTTCCACCGACCGCGCGAAGACGCTGTGGGGCTCCATGCCCAGCGGGCCGATGTCGACGTCAAGTTGCGGGCTGCTGCGCAGCGCCGAGCTGCGCGTAGCGGCAAACAGGCTGAGCAATAACAGGCCAACCGCCTGGACGAAGCGAAGCACAACTTGGGGGCGGCTCATGGGGTCACCTCCAAGCAATACGCCGGCGCGGGCATTTGGCTTCCAACCCCGGAAAACGCGCGGTTTTTCCCCCGGTGGGAGTCTTGCCCACCTCCACGGACAGCCCGCAGGCGGCCTCGATGGCGGAATGAATCCACGACAATATTAAGGATGGGGCGAAAGGCTCGCCCGCGCAATCTTTCGGCTGTGATTGCCCGGGAGATAAGGCGGTGCTGCCACTCCACTGGAAAATCCTGAAGTCACTGGCGGATACAGCCGTACGCGTGTACGGCGCTGGGGGCCAAAGGGGGCAGCGAGCAGAACATGCAAGCACAGGGCGACGACAGGCAGGAGCCGCGAGTGATCAGCGTTGCCGAGCTGGATCGCAGGCTGCGTCGTGCTGTGGAAGGCTCCAGTGTGGGGGAATGGGTTGAGGGTGAAGTGACTTCGATGCGGGTCGCGGGCAGCGGGCATTTGTATTTCACGTTGAAGGACGAGTTGGAAGAAGCGTGCATCGATTGCGTGATTTACCGTTCCGCCGCATTGCGGGCGCGCCGGGTTATCAGAGACGGCGCCAAGATTCAGATCTGGGGTCAGGCCACGGTGTGGGCACCTCGCGGGCGTTTGCAGTTCATCGGCGAGCGAGTGCGCGCGGCGGGGCGCGGTGCGCTGCTCGAAGCGCTGGAACAATTGAAGCTGAAATTGCAGGCAGAAGGATTGTTCTCTGCAGAGCGCAAACGAGCGCTGCCTGCGAAGCCTCGTTTCGTCGGCGTGGTTACCAGCCTACATGGCGCCGCGATTCACGACATTCGGGAGGTGAGCAGTCAGCGGGGGCGAGTGGTATTGGTATTGAGCCCAGCGGTGGTGCAAGGCGAAGCAGCCGCCGGTAGCATCGTCAATGCGCTCGCCTTGGTCGATAAAGATCCGCGGGTGGAGGTTGTCATCATTGGCCGTGGCGGCGGCTCCAGCGATGATTTGATGGCGTTCAATGATGAACAGGTGGTACGGCGCATTGCTGCTATGCGCGTGCCCACGGTGAGCGCCGTGGGGCATGAAGTCGATGTCACGCTGGCGGATTTAGTGGCCGACGTGCGCGCCGCCACGCCGTCGCATGCGGCCGAGCTGGTGGTCAGTGACGACAGTCAGGCAATCGCACGCCTACGAGAGGGCAAGATCAGGTTGGTCAGAGCGATGAGAGTGCGCCTGCAGGAAGATCGCTCCACCTCTGAGCACTTGCGCATGCGCCTTTCCGATCCGCGTTTTCTGATCGCGGAGCGCCAACAATTACTCGACGAGTTGCGCTGGCGTGCGGAGCGGGTGATCACCAGGGTGCGCGGTTCGCAGCGCAGCCGATTGGAGCAGCTGTTGCAGCGCTTGGCCGTGCGCCACCCCAGGGCCGTCATTGCCAGCAGCAAAAGCCGCCTTTTGCCGCTTCAATCGCGGCTCTTGACCCGGATGCGTCTGCAGCTTGCCCAGCAGCGGGCCGCCCTGGGCAGGTTGGGCGCGGGCCTCGATGCGCTCTCGCCGCTCACGGTGCTTTCGCGCGGCTACAGTATTGCGACGCTGGATGACGGGCACATCGTTCGGGCGGCTGATCAGCTGCGCATCGGTGATGAATTCAATCTTAAGTTGCTGGCCAGCGCGCTGCGCGCAAGAGTGGTGGGAGCAAAACTCGTGGGCAAAGGGTAGGGGTCGTGACACAGGCCAAGCAATTCGTCTTGATTGGGCACCCGGTGGGTCACTCCATCTCGCCCGCGATTCACCGTGCAGCCTATGGGGCGTTGGGGCTCAGCCACGCTTATGACGCAGTGGATTGTGCAACGGATGAAGACGTGCGCCGGCAAGTGGAGCGCCTTCGTTCGGGCGAAATCGCAGGTGCTAACGTGACGGTGCCGCACAAGCTTTTGGCACTTTCGCTGGCGGATCGGGTGGACGAATCAGCGCGTGTGGTGCAGGCCGCCAATGTCCTGCTGCGCGACGCGCAAGGTTTGGTGGTTGCCCACAACACGGATGCGCTGGCGCTCGCAGATGAATTAGGCACACCGGCAAGCGATCGTGCAGGCCTGGTGATCGGCAACGGTGGCGCTGCGCTGGCCGCGGTGATGGCGTGTCGCTATGCGGGCCTCAAAGAGGTGGGGCTCACGGCGCGTCGCTTCACTTCCGATTCGCCCAGCGCACAATGGCCCATGGCTAAAGAGCTGAGCGCTATGGGCGTCACGTTATTGCCATGGCCCAATCAAGCGACGCGGGCTCAGCAAGCGTTCACTCAATGGGCGGCGCGTGCGGCGGTCGTGATCCAAGCCACCAGTTCGGGCATGAAAGGCGCCGACTCTGGCGATGCCGTGGCGCAGCTTATTCCCTGGAATCACCTGGCGCAGGGCGCGCTGCTCTACGACTTGGTGTACAATCCCGCGATTACCCCGTTCTTGCGCAGCGCCGCGGAGCATCAGTTGCGCTGGAAGAATGGCCTAGGGATGTTGGTGGGCCAGGCGGCGCGGGCTTTTTCGCTGTGGCTGGGGGTTG
Source organism: Polyangiaceae bacterium (assembly GCA_035496495.1). GTDB lineage: Bacteria > Myxococcota_A > Polyangia > Polyangiales > Polyangiaceae > SZUA-265. Next base: position 3,448 of record DATJEQ010000166.1, on the reverse strand, counting down.
AAGCCCCAATCCAAATCATGCGTGAAGCAGCCGAAAAGGCGCTTCAACCGCGGGGGGCAGCATGAGCGTCGCCCCCTGGCCACAGGTCGATATCAACGGCGAGCTGGAGCGAGCCGAACGCGAATTTCTGCACACCAACGGTGCGGGCGCTTACAGCATGAGCACGCTTGCTCTGTTGCACACGCGACGTCAACACGGCCTTCTGGTTGCGGCTTTGAATCCCCCGCTCGGTCGTCATGTGGTCCTCAGCCACACCGACACCATCGTGACGACGATCAAGCGCTCGTATCGCCTGTCCAGCTACCGCTTTCCCAATATTGCGCCGACACCGGGTTACCGCTTTCTGCGTACCTTCTCGCAAGATCCGTTGCCCCGTTTCAGCTATCGGCTGGGTAAGTCAGACTTTGAAATCACTTTGGCTTTGACTCGCGGGCACAACGCGTTGGTGATGGCTTATCGTTGGCTAGGCAAGAACCCAGTGAAGGTCAGTGTGCGGCCGCTGCTCGCCATGCGGCCCAGCAATGTGCTCGCGCGCGAACACGGCGCCATGCTGCAACGGGTCAGTTTGCGCCAAGGTGAGGTTGAAATTCAGCCGGTATCTTCGTTGCCCCCATTGATCATCAAGCATCCGGGCGTGTTCATGGGTTCGCCCGATTGGTGGCGTCGCTTCGAATATTCGGAAGATCAGCGCGGTGGAGTGGATTTCGAGGAAGATCTCTGGACACCCGGAGCGGTTGAATTCGAGTTTGCCCCCGGCCAACACCAATTCATCACGTTTGGGCTGGAGCGATTGCCGCCGATGTCGGCGGAGCAGTGCTTGGAAGACGCCAAACAGCACCTGCTAGCGCTGGATCCGGGCGATAACCATGTGCAATCGGTGCGGTCGCTGAGCATTGCAGCGGACCACTTCCGCGCAGATCTGGCGCCGCGTCCTGCCGTCATTGCCGGCTACCCGACGTTGGCGGAAGTGACCCGCGATACCTTGGTCGCATTGCCCGGGTTGTATCTGAGCAGTGATCGCATCGATGCGGCTCAAGCCGTGTTACGCGGGGTGATCGCGTTGTGCCAAGACGGGCTGCTCAGTCAGGGGCGCAGGGAAGACGGCAGCGCAATGCCGGAGGTCACGGTCGATGGCAGCCTGTGGCTGTTCGACGTGGCGCGGCGCTTGGCTCAGAAAACAAGCCTGTCGAATCCGTTCATCAAGAATGAGTTGTACCCGTGCTTGCGCGGGATTTATGCGCGCATTGCCAGTGCGCCCGATCACGTGGTGTGGCCGCGGGCGGATGGATTGTTGGTGAACACCTCGCTGCACACCGCGCTCACCTGGATGGATTCACGGGCGCACGGCGAAATCCAAGTTCCACGACGCGGAATTGCCATTGAGTTGCAGGCGTTGTGGAACGCGGCGTTGCACACGCTCGCTGTGCTGGCTGCGGAATATGGGGATCGCGAATTCGCTTTGAAGTTGCAAGCCGAGCGCGCGGCGCACACCCAAGCCTTCAAAAGCCGGTTCTGGTGCAAACGCACCAACTACCCCTACGACTGTTTGGATCAGGGGGATGCCGGACACTTGGATGATGCGGCGATTCGCCCGAATGCGGTGGTGGCGCTAGCGGTCGAGCCGGAACTGTTTGATTCCTGGCAAGCGATTAGAATTTTGGATGTAGCGAAAGAAAAATTGGTTACCCCAAGAGGCTTGCGCACTTTGGAGCCCGAACATTCGGCTTATGTTGGGCACTATGATCCAGGTTTGGACGAGCGCCACACCAGTTATCACCGCGGCGCTGTGTGGGCGTTCTTGCTCGGCAGCTACGCGCGCGCTTTGCTGCGGGTGCACCCCGACGATTTCGAGCTTCAGGTCGACTTGAGGCAGCTGTTGGAAGAAGCGGCGACTGACGGTCCAGTGCTCGGCCATGTGGCGCAGGTCGCCGGTGGGGAGCCGCCGCACCTACCCGGTGGGTGTCCTGCGGTGGCATGGAGCGTGGCGGAGATCTGGCGCACGCTGAAGGACGATCTGCGGCTATAACCTGCCGTGCGCCGCTGATTTTCGAGCTAAATTCGTGACGCTTTGCATTTGCCCCGTCGGTGGCAAAATGAGCCATATTCATGGCCTCGTCGGATTTGACCACCTTCGGTTATCGCCGCATCGTGCTCCTGCTGGTGTGGCTGTTGGTCGTGCCCACTGTGCTGCTGTTGGCGTTGGGCGTGGCGCTGCTCTTTACGGGCGATGCTTCCGTGAACGTGTTGATGGGGATCTTGGTGCTGGCTTTCAGTGGAGCAGCCGTCACAGGCGTGATCTTAGTGTGGGTGTTCGTGCGTCGCGAAGCAAATCTGTCTCAGCTGCAGAGCGATTTCGTCTCCAAAGTGTCGCACGAACTGCGCACTCCGCTCACCTCCATCCGGTTATTTTCTGAAACCCTGGCGCTGCGCCGTGGCGATGCCGACGCGGAGAGGAAATGCGTGGAAGGCCTGTCGCGTGAAACGGCGCGCCTGCAAGGTTTGATCGATCGCCTGCTCGATTGGGGACAGATGGAAAGCGGCAGGCGGCGCTACCACATGCGCCACACAGATTTATACGCGATTGTCGACGAAGCGGTGGCCGCGTTCGAGCCGTTGCGCGAGCACCGCGGCGTACACATTGAAGTGGACTTGCCTCCCGGCTTACCGGTCGTACTTGCGGATCGCGCGGCGGTGAGCGACGCACTGCTCAATCTGCTCACCAACGCTCACAAATACGGTGGCGATCCACCGCGCATCAAGGTGACAGCGGCGGTGCGTGGGCACGACGTGGGGATCATTGTGAGCGACAATGGTTCGGGTATTCCCGCGCGCGAGCACAAGCGCATCTTTCAAAAATTCTACCGCGTCGACGATCGACTCTCACGCGAGCGCGAAGGCTCGGGGCTTGGTTTGGCCATTGTGCACCACGTGGCAAAGGCCCACGGAGGTCAGGTGGAGGTGAAGAGCGCCCCGGGCGCGGGCAGTCATTTCACGCTGGTATTGCCCATTGCCCAACGCACTGCGACCTCGAGCAGGCCGCCCGCTGCGGCGCCCGCGATCAGCGAAGCAGAGGGGAGCTAATGCCGGACGAATCCTTGTCCAAAGCCCCGCCCGCCACGGTGGAGCGCGCGCCCAGCGGCGCGCTTGAGCGCAAACTGATCCTCGTGATTGAGGACGACCCCAGCATTTCACTGGGCTTGCGCATGAACCTTGAAGCGGAGGGCTACCGCATTGAAGTGGCGGAAGATGGCGAGGAGGGCCTCGCGCGTGTCCATTCGCTGGATGTTGATTTGGTGATTTTGGATTTGATGCTGCCCAAGCTGAACGGTTTCGAACTGCTGCGACGCATTCGCGACGAGCGCAATGAGGTTCCCGTGATCGTGCTCAGTGCCCGCGGCGCGGAGATGGATAAGGTGATGGGTCTGGAATTGGGCGCGGAAGATTACGT
>DATJEQ010000165.1:0-5038 GCA_035496495.1 Polyangiaceae bacterium | reverse complement strand
AGCGACGAGTTGACGCGGGATTTTGGCACAGCGCCTGCGCACGCGGCCTCGGTGTTGCTCGGTGCGGCATTTCCACCGTTGACGCCGATTCACGGCTGGCAACAAGAGGCACTGCAACGCATGCCGATTGCGCGCATAGGGCGCAAGCGCAGTCGGCGCGGGATGTTCGCCGCTTTCGAGCGCGCTGTGGACTTTGAATCACCGCAGTTCGGCCAACAGCTGCGGCGTGTGGCTTGGATCGAAAAGGCGCGTATCGCGTTGCGAGAACTCTTGCCGGGGCGACTCGGGGGTCCAGACGTTGACGAAACCGCGCGTGAACTCAGCCATTTGGCGGATGCGAGTTTAGAATTTGCCCTCCGGGAAGCCGAGCGCGCGGTGCGAGCGCGGCACGGGGCACCTGTGCGTCACGATGGGGGCGACTCGCGCATTGTGCTCTTTGGGATGGGCAAATTGGGTGGACAAGAGCTCAACGCGGGTTCCGATATCGACATCATCTTCGCCTACGACACCGATGAGGGGCAAAGCGCGGTGAGCCTGCACGAGCACTGGAACGCGGTGGCGCAGCGTGTGGTGGCCACCATCGACGCGCACGACGAAGGCGGTCCGATTTTTCGTGTGGACTTGCGATTGAGACCTGAGGGCAGTCAGGGGGCCCTGGTCAATTCTGTGACCGCGATGGAGCGCTATTACGAAACTTGGGGGCGTGCCTGGGAACGGGTGGTGTGGCTGCGCGGCAGGCCATGCGCGGGGGATTTCGAGTTGGGGGTACGGCTGGAGCAGGAATTGATCACGCCGTTCGTTTTTCCGCACGCGGTTGATCCGGCGATTGCTACCGTGTTGGCAGAGTTGATCGAGCGCACGCGTGCAGAAGGCGGCCGAGAGACGAAGAGCGATTTGAAGATTGGGATCGGTGGCATTCGCGAGGCGGAATTTTTTGTCCAAAGTTTGCAGTTGATTTGGGGTGGCACTGAGCCCCGCTTGCGCGGGGCGAATACTTTGCGTGCGCTTGCCCGTTTGTGCAGTCGCGGATTTGCAACAGATCGCGAAGCGGAAGAATTGGAGCAGGGTTACTTGTTGCTACGGCGTGTGGAGCACCGTGTGCAGTGGGCCAGCGGCATGCAGACCCACCGCTTGCCGGCCGATGCCGCCGAACGCGAGCGCCTGGCGCGCTCCATGGGTTACACCAACGCAGAGCAACTCGTTACCGCGTTGGATGAGGCGCGATCACGGGTGCATCAGTTGTTTGTCTCGGTGCTGCCCAGTGCGCCACGCCCCCCTTCGCCGTATGCGCGCTTCATCGCATCGCTGGAGGGCAGTGGGACGCCCCCGCCGCCCGATGTGGTTGCCTCATCGGAGCAGTCGTCGGAATTGTATGAGCACCTGAGAGCGCTGGCGCGTCGGCCCGACGGATTACTCGGCTCACTGACGCGCGATCAATTTCCGCGTTTGACGGACGCGGTGCTGGCCGCAATTCACGAATCGTCAGACCCCGTGCAATCGGCCAGTTACCTGCGACGCTATTTCGGGCGACTCGTTTCCGCCTCAGCTCTCATCCGTCACTTAGGAGACGATCCAGCTGCACTCGCGCGCTTTGCCAACATCTTGGGAGCCAGCGCCTTCGTGGGCGATGCGCTGATGATTCGCCCGGATTTGGCCGACATCATCCTGTTCGGTGCCGTTCAATTGCCCCAAGTGAGCCCACGGGAAATCATGGCGCAAGAGCTCGCAGTGATGCAGCGTTCGCTGAGCACGGATGCCGATCCCATCGAGGTGCGCGATGAATTCATGGCAGCCCTGCGGCGCGCAAAAGGCAAGGTGATGGTCGACGTCGCGGCGGCCGACTTAGCGGGACTGCTTGAGCCCCGAGAAACGACGCGGTTGCTGTCCGAACTCGCTGATGAAACGTTGGAACAGGCGGTGCGCTTCGTGCTTGCTGGCAACACCCACGGCCTCGCAGTGATCGCCATGGGCAAGTTGGGCGGGCAAGACATTGGCTACGGCTCTGATTTGGATGTGCTGTTTGCTTACGACCCCGCGGCCGCCCCAGAAGGCAGCTTTGCGCCCACCCACTTCACGCAAATTGCGCAGCATGTGATCCGTGTGATCTCCGAGGCGCATTGGTCGGGTCCCGGTTATGAACTGGATACGCGGCTGAGACCTTCGGGGTCGAAGGGCCTGCTGGTCACATCGCTGCAAGCCTTTGCGCGCTACCACCGCGTGCCCCTTGCCGATGCACCTGTTGATGAGAATGAGCCGCTGGTGTTCACATCAGGCGCTGCGTGGGAAAGGCAGGCGCTGCTGCGCGCTCGGTTCGCTGCAGGTGATACGGAGTTGGGGCGTAAGTTCATCGAGGTAGCCTACCGTGCCGCTTACGACCAAGGTGCCCCCGCCGCAGAAGAGCTGCACTACTTGCGCATGCGCATGCAGCACGAACTGGGGCGAGAGCGGCGCGAGCGTTACGATCTTAAAATTGGTTTTGGTGGCCTGCTTGACGTGGAATTCGCGTGTCAGTGGCTGCAAATGAAGCACGGTGCCGATCCCAGCGTGCGCACCACCGATTCGTTGGACGCCTTGGCGGCGCTCTACAACGGCGGATACTTGGAAGACGATTTGTACCGCACACTCCGCGACGGCTATATGTTCTTGCGTTTGCTTGAGCAACGGATCCGAGTCGCGCGGGGCACCGGTACCACCGTGATCGACGTGCGCGAGCCTGGGCTGGAGCAGTTGGCGCGGCGCATGGGTGTGCACAGCATGCCGGGGGCAACGGGTGCAGAGTTGTTGATCACGCGTTACCGGGCCGTGACCGCCAGCGTGCGCGCGGCGTACCTTTCTGTGCTCGATTTGCACACCAGCGAATCACCCTCGTGACGTCGGTAGTGGGCCCGATTTGCCCGCATTGCTGTTTGGTTGCCCGCTGCCGACCGAAGTACTACCGTTTAGCTCAATGCTCAGCAGGCCGCGTAGGAATAGAGCCCATTTGGGGGTGCGATCGCTCATTCGCGAAGCGACGCTGTCGCCCTCGAACCTAGTGTGGCCGCTGTTCGTTCAAGAAGGCAAGGCGCAGCGCACGCCGATTGGTTCCATGCCTGGGCAGGCACGCCTGAGCATCGATCTGTTAGTAACGGAGGCGAAGCAAGCATTCGAGCTTGGAGTTTCGGGCGTGGCTCTGTTCCCCGCGCTCGCGGACGCGCTGAAAGATCCTCGGGGCAAAGAAAGCACGAATCCGGACGGGCTGTTGCAACGCGCCGTTCGCGCGCTCAAGAATGAGTTGCCGGATCTGGTCGTGATCACGGATGTTGCCTTAGATCCATATTCCTCCGACGGTCACGACGGCGTGCTGATCGACGGCCGCATCGACAACGACGCAACGCTGCCCCTGCTGGCGGCAATGGCGGTGAATCAAGCGCGTGCCGGTGCCGATATCGTCGCTCCTTCGGACATGATGGACGGCCGCGTCGCCGCGATCCGCGCCGCGTTGGATGAGGCTGGGTTCACCCAAACCGGCATTTGCAGCTACTGCGTGAAGTACGCCTCTGCGTTTTACGGTCCATTTCGCGAGGCCCTGGATTCAGCCCCGCGTGCGGGCGACAAGAAGACCTACCAGATGGATCCGGCGAATGTTCGAGAAGCGCGGCGTGAAGTTGCACTCGACGAAAGTGAAGGCGCCGACTACCTGATGGTGAAACCCGGGTTGCCTTACTTGGATGTAGTGCGCCAAGTGCGCGAACAGACGAATTTACCGGTCGCTGTTTATCATGTGAGCGGTGAGTACGCGATGCTCAAGGCAGCGGCCGCGCAAGGGTGGCTCGATTACGACCGCTGTTTGCTGGAGAGCTTGATCGCGATGCGGCGCGCCGGCGCTGACATTATTTTCACCTATGGCGCCGTTGAAGCTGCGCGCTTGCTCTAGATCGCCAGCATCCTAAGCAACGAAACACACCCGAAACAATTCGGGCATGTGGGAGCAATGGACGCAGCGTCACCATGGTGCGGTTCGCTCAAAAACTGAGAGCTAAGCCGGAGGATCCCATGAAACAAATGCTTCGAATGACACTGGTGTGTCTGCCCTTGTTCGCACTGGGTTGCGATAAATCTGAAACAAAGACAACAGAATCTACCCCGGCTCCCAAAGCCGAGAAGGCAGCGGCACCTGCGGTGAGCGCCGCTGCCGTAAAACCAACGCCCAGCGCGGGGCCTCCGCTGCGCATTGCCTACAGCGATTGGCCGGGTTGGGTTGCGTGGGACATCGCGATCCAAAAGGGCTGGTTCAAAGAAGCTGGCGTCGAAGTCGACTTCAAATGGTTTGAGTATGTGCCTTCAATGGAGGCCTTTTCCGCAGGCAAAGTCGATGCCGTGGCAGTGACGAATGGCGATGCGCTGGTCACCGGATCCAGCGGCGCACCCAGCGTCGGCATCCTGATCAACGACTACAGCAACGGCAACGACATGATCGTCGCCAAAGCCGGCATCACCAAGATGGAGCAGCTCAAGGGCAAGAAGGTGGGCGTCGAAGTCGGATTCGTCGATCACCTGTTGCTGCTCAACGCCTTGAAGAGCGCCAACATGACGGAGAAAGACATCAAGATCGTCAATGTGCCCACCGATCAAACCCCACAAACCCTCAAATCAGGGTCGGTCGACGCGATCGCTGCCTGGCAACCCAACAGCGGCACCGCTCTGCGTGAAAATCCCGGTTCAACTTCCATTTTCAGCAGCGCCAATGTGCCCGGGATCATCTACGACCTACTTTCGGTTAACCCCAAGAGCCTGGCCGAGCGTCGTGCGGATTGGGTCAAAGTTGTCAAGGTGTGGTTCCGCATCGCCGATTACCTTAAGGATGAGAAGAACATCGACGATGCCGCTAAGATCATGGCCGCGCGCGTCGGCTTGAAGCCCGAAGAATACAAGGCCCTGATGAAGGGCACTGCGTTCCAGGACATGGCCGGCGATGTGGAGCACTTCAAGAAAGCTGAAGGGCTGCTCTCCGTCTACGGGTCGAACAAGGTGGTCGACGAGTTCAACCTGAAGAACAACG
>DATJEQ010000164.1:0-5737 GCA_035496495.1 Polyangiaceae bacterium | reverse complement strand
CGTGATTGGTCAAAACCGAGCGCCCCACCGATGTGCCCGCTGTGCCAAGCGCCAATGCGAACGAACGCGGGAAAGCGCAAATGAGTGCTGGCCGACCTGGGGAGTCGCCGGGCTTCACGGGGCCACGGTGCTGGCTCGTCGTTGGCAAGTCCCCGGACATCTCAGGTAAGGATGCCACGTGGGGCGGCGAGTTTGTAGCGCAGTCCGCATCACAGCAACCCTCAGCCGCCTGAAATAGGCTTGCCGCTTGTGTCGCACATGGGGTCGCCTTCGACGCATCCCGCAGCGGTTGTGGTCGGAGGGGGAGAATGCTTGGCTGTTGGATTGGCGGTGCGATTCAACGAGCCGGGCGCGCTATCGCGCGACTGCCGCGGCGCCGCCCCTCGCTCTTGCTCTCGCACACGGCTCTCCAACTGCTCGACCGTCGCCGTGAGCGCCGCGACCTTTCGCGTGAGGGTATCTCGCTCTGCGCTGATGGCACTGAGCTGCAAGTGTGATCTCGCAGCCTCGCCTTCAAGGTCAATCCGCTGCCCGCGTTGAACGAGTCCCACGACTGCGGCCAGGCAAATCACGAGACCCAAAGCGATTGCGAGCGACTGGGACAGCCGATGGCTTGTGGTTTCAAGGCGAATGCGCAGCAACGCGAGCTCGTGCTCGCGCGCTCGTTCTTCGGCCGCGAAACGAATTTTGGCTTCGGCTTCGATGCGCGCTGTCTCCAAGACTGCGCTCTTGCGCGCCGTTTCACGCGCGTTGGCCTGTTCCTCTCGCCGAACTCTGTCGACCTCCGCTTGACGCTCACTCGCTAGACGGGCCTGCTCGAGTTGCTTCCGGCTGATCTCTGCCTCACGTTGTTCACGTTCGCAGCGCTCACGCGCAACCTGTGCATGGATTGCCTCTGCCGCCACCCGCTCTTGCTCGATCCGGTTGAGCTCTGCCAAAGAAAACAGCACCGAACTTTCGCCACTCGCTTGCGTCATGCCCAACGCCACTGCACGGGCCGTGCCGCCAGCGCGCACTCACGAAGACCAAGAAAACCCGCTGGTTTTCCCAAGGCCAGCCTCCGTCAAGAAGGACCGTTGAGGGTCGAGGGGCGATCGCGATCAACCCAGCTGTCGTGAGGGGTGATCGCGATCAATCAGAGCTGCACTTTTGCATATAACCAATCTGCACCTTCGAGTGCATTTCAGCACTATTCAATGTGCATTCCGGATCTCGACGCGGTGCACTGGCACCGGTAGTAAGAATGAGTGGCTGCGGGTGAACCATGCGAGTGAGCGATGTGCGGTGGCTTGGATTGGTTGGGATGAGCGTCGTGGCTTGCTCGGGGAGCGGAGCGTCCGCTTCACAGCAGGGCAGTGCTCAGGCCGGGGCGGGCGGCGCGCAGAACGCAGCAGGAGCCACTAGTGCTGGCGGCGCAAACAGCGCAAATGGCGGCACTGTTGGTGTCTCGGGGGCTAGCGGCGCAGGTGGAGGCGGCAGCGGGGCTATGGCCGCAGCGCCTTTCTCTTGCGGCGACGAGATGTGCAATCCAGGGCAGTACTGCACGAGGTACTACCCCGGTATACCCGGAGGCGGGATTTCATATTCGTGCAAAGCGCTGCCGGATGGTTGCGCGGACTGCGCCTGCCTGTGCCCACCGATGGGCCCAACCAGGCAATGTATCGGCACAGCGCCCACAGGCGCCTCCGCCTATTGCTCCTGCTCCGGAGACAACGGTCAGCTGGATCTTCAGTGTGCAGGGCAGTGAGCGAGCGCCGCCATCACGGCCCGGTGCAACCGCCACCGCCGTCGACCTGGCACTGTGTGTTGCAAGTGCCGTTGGTGTTGCACTGAAATTGGCAACCGCCACCCGAGCAGGTGAAGGTGCAGTTGGCTTGATCGTCACAGCGCATGTTGCAGCCGCCACCGGCGCAATCGGCAACACAAGTTGTGTCGTTGCCGCACCGGATTTCGCAACCGCCGGCAGCGCAGTCTGAGTTGCATGAAGCGCCGTTGCGGCAGTTCAAGCGACACTGGGCGTTGTTGCCGTCGCAGGTTGAGGTGCAGGTGGACGTGCCTTGGCACGTCTGATTGCAGGTGGCGCCATTGCCGCCACAGGTGAGGGCACAATTGTCGGATGCGAGGCAAGTTCCAGTGCCTGAGATGATGGTCGCGTCTCCCTGGGGTGCTGCGTCAGCAAGCGGATTGCCTCCGTCACCGGTCGGAACATTCCCGCCATCGCCGGTCGCCGCGTCAGTGCTGGCATCACCACTCGGATTATTGCCCGCGTCGTTGGCACCGTTGGCTCCTGCGTTAGATGAGCCACCATGGTTTGCACCCGCGGTGCTTGTGCCACCGTTGGAGGTACCCGCGTGGTTGGTGGCGCCGCCGTTGCTTGTTCCGCCCGTGCCGGTGCCGCCAGCGCTGGCATCAGTGTTGCTGCCCCCCGTCGTGCCGCTCTTGCCCGAGCTCCCACAAGCGCTGGCCGCTGTGATCGCAATGAAACTCAACCCCAATACCGCAGTAAGTTTGCGCATTTTCAGTCCTCCGAGGCGTCAGAATGGCCCGTACGCCCAGTGGCCTGAAACCACACTGTCGATCACTAAGATTATATCTGTCGGTTATTATTCATGTTTTCAGGGTTATGGGCGGGGTGGAGTGTTCCCGCCCGCGTCAAACTGAAGCCCGGCACTCTGCTGTGCGGGTGGCGTTGCAGGCAAATCGGTTTCAGTGCTTTTGCTGCTGCTGCTGCATCTGCATTTGCATCTGCGCTTTCATGTGATCGAGCACGTCTTTGACTTCGCGATTGAAGACCTGCTCGTCGAGCTGCACGCCGTGCATGTACGTTGACCAAAAGCGGGTGTCGGAAGCCACTGCGACGGCCTCGTCAATTTCGTTTTGGGTCGCGCCATTCATCTTCGCCGCCTCACGGTGGAAGTACAGACAGTACTTGCATGGGATCTGTGAGGCGACGGCCAAGCCAATCAGCTCCTTGTACTTGCCGGGTACGGCGGTCTGGGGATTGAGCTGAACTTGCTTGAGGGTGAGCCAGGCTCCAGCCAAGGAACTTTCCGGGTAGCGCTTGAGGAATGTGGGCACTGAGCCGAAAGTGCCCTGGATGTCTTGCAGCGCGCTCTTGCCGTCGGTCACTTGCACCACGGGCGGCGCCTTCTTGGCGGCCATCGCCTGCTTGACGTGGGCGAAGATCTTGTCGGCTTCGCGACGGAATTCCGCGTCGTCTTGCAAGCTGCCGTTGAGCACGGTGCTCCACTTGCGGGTGAGCGAAGCCATGAGTACGGCCTCCTTGAGCTCCTGATCGCTAGCGCCGTCGAAGGTGGCAAACTGCGAATCCGAACTGATGCAGTACTTGCAAGGGATCTGTGAAGCCACCGCGACCGAAATGAGATCCTTGTATTTCGCGGGGATGCTGGTCTCCTGCATCCACAGGTCCTTGAATTCCTTCCACGAAGCATCGACTAGGTTAGGCGGGAGCATCTTGAAGAAACTCGGCACCATGCCGAACATCTGACGGATTTCTCCATACGATGCAGGCTCAGGGCCGGCGGGTGGCGGATCTGCAGCCGCCATGGCGGCGGGTGCTGCAGTCGCAGTTTGCAGCCGCAGCGCTGCGATCACATCGTCTGCTGAAGCGTAGGTTCGATCCGGCAGGTTGTCGGAGAACCATTGCTTTTCCGCTGAGGAAAATTCTGGAGTATTCGCGCAGGCCGCGAGGACTTGGGCGCGAGAAGCGGGATATTGGATGTGCTGGCGCAGGTGCGCGACAGCACGCTGTGCATCCGGTGGCGTTGCCGCGACGGAAGGCTGCGCTTGGGGCGTGGGCTGCGCTGGCCCTTGCGCCTCAGTTTGCTGAGCCGCGCAACCCACCAACGCACAACAAAAAAGTACTCCGGCGATTCGTTTCATGATCTTCCCTCCTGGTGCTGCGCTGCAATTCCCCGCATTACCGCAACGACGCAGACGACAATAATCGAAGCTCGCGATGGATCGAAAGGCCCAAGTGCCGCTCAAATTTGCCACAGGGCCCGCCCGCAGTTCGCGACAACAACTTTGTCCGGCTCTTTCCGAGATTTCCCGGCAAGCGGGGGCCTGGATGGGACAATTTTGAACTAAACGAACGGGCTCTGACGCCAGGTCATTGCGGCCGGGCAAATCAGTTTACGGCGAAGGTGAGATTCAGGGCGGGGATGCGCTTGCTGGTGCGGCCCAGCAGTACCTGGCGTTGGGGTGCGTGGATTGCGTCGATCACCGCGATGATGTCGTCGAATTGAGTGGAATTGTCGGTGTGAAGTACGGCCTGGTCGAGTGTGAAATCGGACGGGCCACGGTGCGAGCCGTTCTGATTCCATTCTTCTGCGATCTTCTTTGCCAAATCCGGATAGGTGAACTCGCCGTCGCTGCCGATCGGCACCGCTCTGCGCTCCACGTCGACGCTGTTCACAACCGTGCTGCCCTCTTTCCACAGCAGTGTGAATTTGCGCTCCCCCTTCATCTCCACGTGGAGCACCTTGTCTTGCTTGTAGGGCGGAGCGGGTTCACCTGCCGAACCGGGCACGCGAGCGTCTGCGTTGATGCGCGCCATCTGCGACCACACCGCGGTGATCAACAGGAAAGACACCAAGCACAACAAGAAATCAATGAATGGAATCAGTGGGATCTCGTGATTGAGCGACCGCTTGCTATTATTCCCAACATCTAAGCCCGCCATAAGGTTCCTCCCAAACCTTGCGACAGCGACCCCGGCGCGAAGTTCCGCGGTTTCCAAGAAAGGAGCCACGTAAAAACTCGCACCCACACCGTGGGCCAAGTCCCCACGTGTAGTGGTGGCGCGACGGCTGCTCAAAGCCGACACAGGACCAGAGCGACGCGATCCAGCCTTACGGCGCGACAGGCCCTTCACACAGGTAGCCGAGGCCGACGAAGGCTTGCAGGCGATTGACGAGGCACGGCGTGGCGCGCCACAGCAGCCCGGTGGTGCGCAGGCAGTCTTCCTCGCGATCGTAGCTGGGTTGCTGCATATCCCAACTCGCGAACGTGCCGTTGACGGCAGTGCCGTTGTCCATGGTGGTGTAGGAATAACGGCCGATCCAAAATGGGGTCAGATCGTCGTCCCACACCCACGTATCTTCCGTCTGTCCGTCGTTGCCCCCGATCCAGAGGCCGTTGATCTGCGGGTTGACGTTGAGGCTGTTCGGGCAACACATCTGCCCATGCATCTGATCATCGATGAACTGATTTTCATCGGCGTCGTTGATGTGAGCCAGCTTCATGCCGACTTTTGCGCAGCTCTGGTAAGCGGTTGTGCGATCCGTCACTGAGTCACAAAAAAAGTACCCGTGTCCCGCGTGTGTTGAGTACCGACACATAGATTCCGGCGGAGTGGGTCCGCTGCCGCTGTCGCCGCCTTGCCCACCGCTAGCAGTAGCCTGGGAACCTCCCGCACCCGCGCTGCCCCCTGTACCGCCGTGCGCTCCGCCCTGAGCGCCACCGCCTGTCGCGCCTAACCTGCCGCCCGAACCCGCGTGCACCGTTCCCGTAGTGCCACCACTACTCGATCCACCCTGCGACGCGGCTGCGCCCCCAGCCCCATCCGCGCCATCGTTCGCGCTTGAGCACCCGCTCAACAGCGCCGCCGCGCACGCCCCGCGCACAACACACCCCATGAGCAATCTCATTTTAAGGAGGTAACAATAGCTCCGCCCGAAAACCCGGTCAACGTGAGTGTCCCCCCGGCCCCATT
>DATJEQ010000163.1:0-8796 GCA_035496495.1 Polyangiaceae bacterium | reverse complement strand
CATTTTCAATTTGTTCGGGCGTGAAACCAATGTCAACGAGCACCGCGTGATCCATGTCTAAGGGGGCTTTACATTCCTGACAAATACGGCGGGCAAGGCGTTGTGCGAGCACTAAATTCACGCTGGCGGTGATCAAGAACGGCTCAACGCCCATGTTGAGCAAGCGCGAAATAGTCGCTGGCGCATCATTGGTGTGCAACGTCGAGAGTACCATGTGGCCGGTGAGCGCTGCCTTGACGGCGATTTCTGCCGTTTCAAAGTCGCGGATCTCGCCCACCATGATCACGTCGGGATCTTGGCGCAGGAATGAGCGCAGGCCTGCTGCGAAGTTCAGGCCGATGTCGTCGTGCATCTGCACTTGATTGATGCCGTGCAGGTTATATTCCACCGGATCTTCAGCGGTGCTGATGTTGATACCGGGCTTATTGAGTTCGGAAAGGGCGGAATACAAAGTCGTCGTTTTGCCGGAACCGGTGGGGCCCGTCACCAGCACCATTCCCCAAGGCTGATCGATAGCCCATTTGAAATCCTTCAATGGTGCAGCCTCGAAGCCGAGTTTGGTCATGTCGAGCTGCAAGTTCGACTTGTCGAGCAGCCGCATGACGATCTTCTCGCCCCACATAGTGGGGAGTACGGAGACGCGGAAATCCATTTCCTTGTCTTTGCCCAGCTTGAGCTTGATGCGACCGTCTTGCGGCAAGCGACGCTCGGCGATGTCGAGCTGGCTCATGATCTTGAGGCGGCTCGAGAGCGCGGCCTTCATCTTCATGGGCGGCGCCATTTCCTCGTGCAGCACGCCGTCCACCCGGTAGCGTACGCGCACTTTTTTCTCGTACGGCTCAATGTGAATGTCGCTCGCGTGCTTGCGAATGGCATTGAGCAAAATGATGTTCACTAGGCGCACCACGGGGGCATCTTCGCTGGCCTTTTCGAGTTCCAGGACGTTGATGTCTTCCTGCTCGGCGGAGAACTCGATGTCGTCGTCGCCCAGATCGAAATCCGCCATCACCTCTTCGTAAGAGGGGCCGGCGTTGTAATAGCGGTCGACGGCAGCCGCGATCGCCA
Organism: Polyangiaceae bacterium; assembly: GCA_035496495.1. GTDB lineage: Bacteria > Myxococcota_A > Polyangia > Polyangiales > Polyangiaceae > SZUA-265. The sequence continues at coordinate 7,731 of DATJEQ010000163.1, read as the reverse complement.
TCTCGCTCGCGACCACGGGCTCGACGTTGTAACTCGTCAAGAATTTGATGTCGTCAATCGCGTGCAGGTTCGTGGGGTCGGCCATCGCCACAATCAACGACGAACCACTGCGCGAAACGGGCAGCACCTTGTGCCGCAAGCACACCTCTTGCGAGACGAGCTTGAGCACATCGCTGTCGATCTCGTATTCATCGAGATTGATCGCAGGCAGCCGGTATTGCGAGCTTAGAAAGTTAGTGATCTCGCCGTCGGAGACGTAACCGAGCTTGGCCAGCGTGTAGCCCAGGTTCTGGCCTGATTTCTTTTGATCGGTCTGCGCTTCGCGCAGCTGCTGTAGGCTGATGAGCTTTTCTCGTACGAGGAGTTCGCCTAGCCGCTGATCGTTGGACATGCAGAAAACCTTCGAATCTTAAGTTGCAAGCTTAACAAGCTCCATGCTCTCGCCCAAGCGAACCCAGTTAGAAACCTTGCAAAGGTGCGCACTTGTGGAACCTTGAGGGCCGCACACCTACCTGGATCGAGTGGCCTGCGTGCCAGGTGCGGCCCAACGGCCGACGCGCCTGCCACTTCTGGCTTCAAATAGAGCCACTGTGCCGTGTTATGGCAGCGGCCGCCGCTTGGGGGGTTGACCCCAACGGACCAGGTTTCATACTAGCACCTATCGCATCGGAAAACGCGATTTTATGGAGCGCCATGGCCAAGACTTATTCCGACATCGTCAATGAAGTTCGCAGCAGCGTGAAGCTGATGCCCTTGGATGAACTCAAGCGCAAATTCGACGCCCACGACCCGATGACGCTGGTCGATTGCCGGGAAAAGGACGAGGTGCGTCAGGGGTTCATTCCCGGCTCAATCCACATTCCGCGCAGTTATTTGGAAAGCCAGACGGATCAGAAGCTGAAGGATCGAAACGCCGAGATCGTCGTCTACTGCCAGAGCGGCAATCGCTCGGCCTTCGTTGCCAAGATCTTGATGGATTGGGGCTACACGAACGTCGTCAGCGTCACGCCCGGGTTCATCCGTTGGAAAGATCTGCTGTACCCGGTGGAGATGCCGCCGCAGCTCACGGAGGCTCAGCGGGATCGCTACTCACGCCACATCCTGTTGCCGGAAGTGGGCGAGCGCGGCCAAGAGCAGCTGCTCAAAGCCAAGGTGTTGTTGCTCGGGGCAGGCGGTCTCGGTTGCCCCGCGGCGCAGTATTTAGCGGCCGCCGGCGTGGGTACTTTGGGCTTAGTCGACGCGGACGTTGTGGATGCCTCAAATTTGCAGCGCCAAGTGCTCCACGCCACGTCGCGTATCGGCATGCCCAAGGTCGACAGCGCGGAAATCGCGCTCAAGGATCTGAACCCCGACGTCAAAATCGTCAAATACCAAGAGCGCGTCAACAGCGGGAACGTGGATCGCATCTTCAAGGGCTGGGATGTGATCGTCGATGGCTGCGACAATTTCCCCACCCGCTACTTGGTCAACGACGCCTCGCTCTTTCACAAGATCCCCGTGGTGCACGGCTCAATCTTCCGCTTTGACGGCCAAGTGACGACCTTCATGCCGTGGGACGGCCCCTGCTACCGCTGCTTGTACCCCGAGCCGCCGCCCGCTCACTTGGCGCCTTCCTGCGCGGAAGCCGGTGTGCTCGGCATTCTGCCCGGCATGATCGGCGTGCTGCAAGCGACCGAAGCGGTGAAGATCATCCTGGGCAAGGGCGATCTGCTCAAGGGGCGCCTCTTGCAATACGACTCACTGTCGATGACTTTCCGCAACTTCAAGCTCCGTCGCGACAAGAACTGTCCCGTGTGCGGCGAGCACCCGACAATCAAAGAATACATCGACTACGAAGGCTTCTGCGCCCGCTGATTCGCGGCACAGTGGGCGAAGCGCGCCTGGCCAAAGCAGCACCTTGACGCCTGTTCATTTAGGCATCATGATGCCTTTATGCGAACGACGCTGACCCTCGATCCTGACGTCAGTGAACTCCTTGAAAAGGAGACGCACCGACAGCAGAAGCCGTTTAAGCAGGTTGTCAACGAGGCGCTGCGCAAGGGGCTGACGCAATCGGTGCGCCCGCAACACAGGGTGCGCGTCGTGGGGTACCACAGCGAACTGCGTCCTGGCTTTGATGCTGCTCGCTTCAACGCTCTTGCGGATGAGTTGGAAGATGCGGTGTTGCTACGCGTCGGTGATCATGGATCGCCCGTCAAGTACAAGGGATCGTCGCGTAAGGCACGTCGGCAGTGATCATTCCAGATATCAATCTGTTGCTGTATGCCAACATCACAAGCTTTCCGCAGCACTCCCTGATCAGAAAATGGTGGGAAGACGCGCTGAACGGTGACGAGCAGGTGGGGTTACCCACTGTCAGTCTGTTTGGCTTTGTTCGTTTGGCTAGCAACCCAAGGCTGTTCACCCCAGCAATGGCGGTGGATGAAGCCGTCGGGCGTATCGAAGCGTGGCTAGAACAACCCCACGTTCACTTGCTTTGCCCGGGGCCGCGACACCTGGAGATCGCCTTTGATCTGCTGCGCAAACTGGGCGCAGCACAAAACCTCACCACCGACGTCCAGCTCGCGGCGCTTACTCTAGAGCATCAAGCAACCCTGTGCTCGAATGATCAGGATTTCGCGAGGTTCCCTGGTCTGCGCTGGGTCAACCCGGTTGCGGGCAAAGGCCTTGTGAAGACAAAATGAAAACGGGGTGCTTCGGTTGAAGCACCCCGTCTTGCTTCGGGCGGTTTGAGCCGCCTCGATGTTTGGGTCTAGCTGGTGATGGCGCCCGTGATGGACGCGGTCGCTGTTGCACTGGCGGACACCTTGCCTGCAGCCGTGTTGATCATGTCCACCGCTGTGCCCAGTTCGGTCACCGCGCAGGCGGCTTGGAACTTGACCGCAACGCTGGCGTTGCCGCTGGCTACGCTCCGGAGGCCGCCTTTGACCGCCCCGCTGGCTGCGTCAAGGATGCCGACTCCGGCGTCACCCACTAGCTTCAGCTTCGCGGCGTTGGCCACGAGCTTGGCATAGGCTTGGCCGAATGCGTGCATGCGCGCATCGAAGTCGGCTTGGGCTGTGGCGCTTGCACTGGCACTGCCGCCGGCTTTCAGCGCGTAGGTGAGCTTCACCGAAGGCGGCGTGCATTCGGCTTGGAATTTCGCCTGGGCCTTCACCGAAGCGTCGCAGTCGGCTTTGACCATCGGCGGCTCAACGTCGCCCTTGCACTCACCCTTGCAATCAACGGTCGCATTGGCGCTTGCGGAGCAAGAAGCCTGTGCGCCGCCGGTGCAACCCCCCATGGGGGCGGTGTACGTGCATTGGCCCTTACACTCGCCACTGCAGGTGCCACCGGCTTTGAGGTCGCAAGAGCCCTTGCAGGTACCCGAGCAGGTGCCGCCTGTGCGGACCTTGCACGTGCCCGAACCAGCGGCGGCGCCTTGATCTGTGCTGGCCGTGAATTCGCCATCGCAATCTGCGGCGGCCATCACTTCGCAGGTACCGCTGCATTCACCCGAGCAAGCGGCGCCAGCGCTCACGTCGCATTCGCCCGTGCAACTTCCGTCGCACGAGAATGACGGCGCGGTGCCGGTGCATTGCAGGGTGGCGTTGCCTGAGCAGGAAGCCATCGCCGACGCGGAGGCTTCGCAAGTGCCGCTGCACTTGACGCTGGCCATACCGGGATCGACCGTGGCGTCGCACTTGGCCGCAGCTTGCAGCGATGCCTGAGCCGACACGTGGCATTCGGCGGGTTGATAGTCGATCTTGATCTTCCCATCGATGCTGCCATCGAAGCCGCCGTTGATCTTGGCGACGATGTTGTTGGCAGTGACATCCATCGTGGCTCCGACCTCAGCACCCGCCGCTGCCGCAAGTTCGCCCAAGGAAGCTTGGACACTCGCTTGCAGGATGTTGGCTTGCGCGTCGAAATCCACCACCGAGGTGAAGAACGCGTCGAACTCGGCAACGCCGGTGAGCGACCCGCCCGCTGATGCAATCGTCTTGCACTTAAGACCGGGACACACGTCACCCAGCGCATCGCCGAGTGGGTTGTTTTTCGTGCCACTGCAACCGAGTGCAAGGCTTGAAGCGATCAAGAGGGCTAATCCACTGATTTGCTTTTTCATGAGTCGTAATCTCCTAAGTATTGTGCCGGATTAGCCCTCAGAGGGACCCGCTGACCTTGGCAATGCCCGCAGCGCTTGCGTTCAGGTCCGTGACGGCGCCTGTGATGGTGGCTTTGACCGTTCCGAGCTCGGTGAGAGCGCAGGCAGCCTGGAATTTGGCCTGGATGTCACCGTGCGCCGTGATCTGGTTCACTGCACCTGTGACGGCATCGAACCCAGCGCTCGGCAGATCCACCGTGGCGTTCAGGATACCCTTGATGCGCGCACCTTCCGCCAGCAGCTTCGCGTAAACCTTACCAAAGGCTTGGATCTTCGCGTCGAGTTCGGCGGTTGCGGAAAGGCCGCCACCGTCCACCCCTGCATCAACGGAACCGGAGACGCTCGCGCTCAGGTTGTAACTGATCGCGATCTTGGGCGGTGTGCACTCGGCGTGAAAGCTCGCGTCCGCCTTTGCAGTTGCTTGGCACTTGGCGTCCACCATCGGCGGATCCACGTCACCTTTGCATTCGCCGCTGCACGAAACAGAAGCATTCGCACTTGCGGTGCAAGAGGCTTGCGCGCCCCCCGTGCAACCACCCATGGGCGCGGTGTAAGTGCAGTTGCCTTTGCACTGACCGTTGCAGCTTGCGCCGCCGCTCAGCTCACAGCTGCCCTGGCATTCGCCGGTGCACTTGCCACCCGCGCGCACTTCGCACTCGCCCATGCAGTTTCCGCCGGCGTCGGTGGACCCTTTGCAGGTGCCGTCGCAAGCCGCGGTGCCGTCCAATTGGCAGGTGCCTTTGCAAGTGCCTTCGCACATCACGCCGGCATTCAACTCACAGGAACCTTCGCAGGTGCCTTGGCAATCGAAGCTGGGCGCGGTGCCGGTGCATTGCAGCGTGGCATTGCCGCTGCATGAGGCCATCGCGGAAGCTTCTGCTTCGCAGGTGCCGTGGCATTCGACGTTCGCGTGACCCGGGTCGACTGTGGCGTCGCATTTCGCGGCCGCTTGCACGGATGCTTGAGCCGATACGTTGCACTGGGCAGGCTGGAAATCGAGGGTCAGGCCGCCATCAATGGCGCCACCGAAGCCGCCGCTGACATAGGCGGCGACTGCAGTCGCTTTGGCGTCGATTGAAGCATCGGCCGCGACATCAACACCCAGAACACCGGCCATTTCGCTCAGCGTTGCGGAGACGTCCGCATTGAGGTTGGCGGTCGCGTCCTTGAGTGAGAGCGTGGCGGCGAAGAACGCGTCCACCGCGCGGTCACCGGAGATGCTGGCGGAGCCTTCGGCAAGCGTGTTGCACCTGAAGCCGCAGGCTGCAGCGAGATCGCTCAACTGCGCTTGCTGGGCTTGGCCGATGTTATCGCGTTGGGCTTGTTGGCCACTGTCTTGCTGCTGACAGGCTGCCAGAATTGCTGTGGCGACGACCGGGCTGGCCTTGGCCACGACGCTTCTAAGTAGTTTCCTCATTGAAAGCTCCTTGTGATGACCGCCATGTGACGGCGACCCTTGACCCGTGGGGGAAAACCCACGAGCACTGGGGCCAGCCATCCTAGACGGTTGGACCTTGAAGTTGTTAGGGATTTTTTTGCTCGTCCGCGCGTGTAACTCGCTGACTTACAACGACTTAGCTAAGAATGTTCTGAGATAACTTGCAGGGCTTCGACGGGGCATCGAGCCACACAATTCAATGGGTCAAGCCAACAGATCGCAGCCGCGCTGACAATTCTGCTCAGAACAGTGCCTGCTCAAAATTGTGGCCACGCTGGCGCGAGCCCTAACGCCTGCCTGCGCTTCGGTTCCCATTCGGCCACGCGCAGCGCGATGAAATGCGCGCACAGCGCCAAGCTTGCGCCTGCCACGACGTCGATCACGTAATGCCAGCGCAGGAACATCGTGGCCAGGATGATGTTCACCACGATGAAACCCAGAGGCAGCCAGACATAGCGGAACGGTGCCTGTTTTCTACGGCTAAAGGTGAACAGCCACACCACCAGCGGCAGCGCCGTGTGGAGCGACGGGAAAATATCTTTGTGCGCTCCGTTGTTGCGCACGGCAGTGTCGACGATGTGCCACCACATGCCGCCTTGCAGCGGATTGTGGAACAATTCCGGGAACGCGGCATAAGGGCCGAAGCCGGGCACGATCATGTACAGCGTTTGCCCGATACACACGACGATCAGCATGCTCAGCGTGAAATGCGTGAGCAGTTTCTCGTCTTTCCCGAAAAACAACAGCGGAAAAATGTAGGCGGAGAGCAGGAAAAAATAGCCGAAATAAAAAAACGAGAACCACTCCGTGGTCACGGGGTTGACGAAGCGATCGAAGAACATCGCGGGCTCCACGCCGAACAAGGCTAGGTCCAAGTGGTACAGTTGGTGATCGAGCGCGCCAGGATTCACCAGCGGCAAGAAGGCGTAGAAGGTCAAATACGAGCCGCTGCCGGCACAAATCAGCGCTGCCCGGTGCACGAACGCGCCCCAAAACCGCACCCGAATCCCGCGCGCCAACACCAGCGCGATCAGAAAGAAACCGAGCAACCCCCCCAACTCAATCTGGGCGTGGGTGCGCAGGGGGTGATCCTTCGCGAGGAACGCGGCGAGATTGAGATTGATCAGGTAGACGAAGACCAGCCAATCGCAGGTGGCGAAATCCACCACCCAGCGCAGCGCCCCAGGGGCGCGCGCCGCCAGCGTAGCCAGGCGAGAAGAGCCGTACGGTTGGCTGTGCTGGGCGTTCATCGAGGGGTCTTGTTCTATAATGTTTTGCGACGCGTGTCTGGTAGCTTGGCACAAGGGTAGGTGACGCGGTCGGCTGCTGAATCGGCAGATTTATTTATTAAAATCAAATATTTGACCGCTCCCCAGTCGGAGCAACCCGAGCAGCATGTGGAAGGTTAGCCCCCACACGACGCGCCCCTCAATGTCGAAGGCAGGCAGCTCGCGCTGCGCCCCTTTGTGGGCATACACGTGCTGGGTGCGCCCCACGCCGCGACACAATGGATCGAGCGCTGCCCATAGCGCTTCGTGCACTTCGCTGCTGTCGAGCACCAGTGGTTGCTCAGTGTGAAGCAGAAACACAAACGGCGTGATTGAAAAACCGGCGCGTTCTCCACCGGCAATGGCCGGAACTGGACTGAGTGCGCCCAGCAACGTTGCGTGCTGCGAGAGATCGAGCCCCACTTCTTCGTAGGTTTCGCGCTGAGCGGTGATGAGGAGGCTCTCATCACGAGCTTCCTTGCGCCCGCCGGGGAATGCCATGTGGCCGGACCACGGATCTTGAGGGTGCTCGCCACGACGGATCAAAAGCGCCGAAGTTCCCTCGTCGGTGCTCATCAGCACGGCCGCCACCGCGGCGTCATTCGCTTGCCCCAGGGCGATTTCAGCGGGCTGCAGCAGTGACGCAGTGAGGCGATCGATATTGAATTGCTGGGGCATATCGAATTGTAAGGGTGTGCCTATTATTAGGGCAATGCTTAGCGCGTTTGCAGTACGCGTTGAAAGAATCTAGGGTTTCGCCATGAAGAGTCGCCGCTTTCGCACTGCATTGTTACTGGCCGCTTTGTTGAGCCCCGCGATCGCCCCGCGCGCGCAGGCCTTCCCTGGCTTATTTGTGGGGAAGAACGCCGCGCCGCGTT
>DATJEQ010000162.1:0-18205 GCA_035496495.1 Polyangiaceae bacterium | reverse complement strand
CACATATTGACCGAGCAAGAGCAGCAGCGGATTCTTCGCGTCGGGGGCGGGCAAAGGATCTGCGCCGAACAACACCTCCAATGCCGCTTCGAGACGAGCGAGGCTGTGCAGCGAGAGATCGTAAGGAGCGAATTCGCGCGTGACAGGGCCTACATTCAAGAAGCTGGCTGCGACGGTACCCAAAACCGCGGGATTGAAATCCTCGTCCTGCCTGAGCGCCTGAGTGAACGGTTGCAACTGGGTTGCCGCGCTGCTGGTGAGCACTGCAAGCGCCGCCTCGTGCTTGCCCGCGAGCACCAGCGCATCCGCCTCATCGAGCGTACGCATCGAAGGCGGAGCAGAGTCCATGGGTGGTGGACGCGGAGAGCTGCGGCGCAAGGGGATTGCTTGCTCCGCCATTGGGGGCGGCCTGGGAGAGCTGCGGCGCAAGGGCGGCTCGTGCTCCACAGCCGGTGGCGGCCGAGGCGAGCTGCGTCGAATCGCCCGTGCATCTTGCTCCACAACCGGCGGAGGCCGAGGTGAGCTGCGTCGAATCGCTCGTGCATCTTGCTCCACAATCGGCGGAGGCTTGGGCGAGCTGCGTCGACCCGATCGCGGATCTCTCTCACTGACGGGCGGTGGTCGTGGGGAGCTGCGCTTTGGCGGATGGACGGGGGGAGCGCTCGCAGGCACAGGACTGTTACGCGGGCGGATGGATTCGGTTTCCGGTGGCTTCGCGCTGTATTTGCCGGCGCCTGGAGGTAACAGCGATTTGGGTCGCGCTTCGCGGATGCTGGGTGGGGGAGACATGATCGCAGGGGGTCGATCGGAATGCCCTAACGCAGCAGGCCCCTTGGGCTGTGCACCACTGGTTCCCGGAATGCCGACACTGGGAATTCCGGGAAACGCGGGGATGCGTGGGGCGGGCGCACCAGCCGAAGGCGGCGGGTCCGTGCTCCAGGGCAGCGGCGTGCGGTTGCGGAACGCGGGAATGATGCTGGGTGCTCGTTGCGCGGGCGGATCTCTGGGGATCACGAAATCAGAATCGCCTTCATCAGAAGATAAGCTGCCGGCAGAAGGTGCGTTGCCGGAATAGCGCTTGGCGGGCGAGACGCTGGCGTACAGCGCCGCGCCGCGGTTCGAGGGAGGAGGCGGTGCAATCGATTCACCCGCGGGCCTGACCGACGGCTGATGCAGCGGAGAGACGATGGGCGAGGGAGCCATGGAAGGCGTGCGCGGCCCACTTGGAACCGACGGCGCGCGGCCCCCCGGAGGCGGCATGGACGGAGAACGGCCTCCCGGCGGGGGCATCGAGGGCGAACGCCCCGCGGGCGGCATGGACGGAGAACGCCCTGGCGGTGGCATTGACGGTGAGCGATTAAGCTGAGGGTCAACAGCGGGTGAGCGCACTGGGGCGGCAGCTGCGGGGTGCCCAGAGTCAGCGAGCGGCGGCATTGAGGGGAACTGGGCCGGGGATGCCGAAGGGCTGCGCGCTGCGGCGGGAGGAATGGACGCAGGGCGAGCCGGCGGGGGCTGCGAATGACGCATCATGGGCGCGGACGCCCCAGCTGGAGGAGCTGCCAGCGGAGGATCTGAGGCGGGAGAGGCAAACGGATCCTCAAAGTCGTCAAAGTCGTCGAAATCAGGTTTGGCAGCAGGCGGTGGTATTGAGGGCGCACGCACTGCGGCGGGGGCCGCTGGAGTTTGCACCGCCTTTTCTTGTTGCGCTTTAGCTGCGGGCCCTTTCATTTTGGCTCGCGCCGCAACGGCGGCAGCCGCTATTGCGGCAGCGCCGGGTCGAACTGCGGGAGGCAACGGAGAGCGCCGTGGTGTTTCTGCAGGAGGCAGAGGAGAACGTCGCGGCGCATCTGCCGGGGGCAGGGGCGAGCGGCGCGGGGCCTCAGCCGGATGCGAGGGCGGGCGCGCAGCGGAGCTCGCTGGGGCAAGGTGCGGCGCGATCTGTCGCAGCATTTGCACGGCCTCCTGAAAATCAGGCAAGCGCGAGGTCAAATCCAACAGGCGCTCAGCGGCTTGTTCGGCCGACAACCGCTTCTGCGCGAGGAGCAGGCGCGTCGTCAAGTAGCTCAACCCATCTGCGTCGAGCGCAGTGGGATCCGCCGTGGCCAGCAGCTGCTGCGCGTTCTTGACGTCCCCCCGATCGAGCTCATCTGAGATGGCACGCAGGAGGCTGCTTGCCATTGGCTCCCGGGGCCCCATGGCGGGGCAGCCTAGCAGCTTTTCCCCGCAAGGGGCCGGGCAATTGCTAAAGCATTTTAATGCAAAAACCCCGGGAACCGCAGGCCTTTTTCCACTGTGTGCGGAAGCGTCAGTACCAGTTACCGATGGCGACCCCCCAACCCAGGTAGCGCTTGGCTACGTCGAGTGAGCCGCTGATCCGCCACTGCGCATCGTCGTCCCACAACCCGAAAACGTTCCAGGGGAAGACTTTCACCTCCATGCCCAAGGTGCCGTGAACCCGTGCTCTGCCGCCTTCCGATCGACTGGGTTCTCCGTAAGTGCCTGCGCGCACCCGCATCCAATTCGGAACCGTCTCCGTTTCCATTCCGATGCGCGGTGAAATGCCCACGTGTTGCCCGGAACGATTCACCACTCGCCCCAGGAATGATTCCACGCCGACCGCGTCGCGTACTGGGCCCGTGAGCAGCACCGAACTTGAAATCAAAACATAGGCGCGGCTGCGCTGCGCGTTGCGCTTCTTGAGCTCCGACCGCAAGCTGTGCTCCTGCATGGCCAGTGCGGCGTCTTCCAGGGCCGTTTGTCGATCGTCTTCGGCTTGTAGAGCGGTGCGCAGGGATTCCTCATCGCGGCCTTCACGTCGGGCTTGCTCGACCCACGCGCGCGCCTGACTGCGACGTCGCTCGCGCCGACCTTGCAGCACTCGGCGGAACGAAGCCAGCCCTTCCTGATCGTGATACCATATGGGATTGAATGCTTTCGGGCCGAGCATCAACGCGAAACCAGCGTTGAGATCCCAAGGCAGCGTTACGCTGTTCGGCAACCACAAAGCCGGAATTTGCCCCGGCCCGCCGCCGACGATGCGATCGCCCTGGGCATTCGGCTGCACGCCGCTGCCAGCATGTGGGGTTGTCGTGACCGAGCTGCGAAACGCGGCGCCTATGCGAAAACGTTGATCATTCGGGCGCACTAACATCCCCACCTCAGCGCCCGCCCCTTCGGTCGAAAACAGATCCTGTTGGCCGTCGGTTGCTTCGCTCAGCCCCAAAGAGACGATGCGCGCGCCCACTCCCAAAGTCAGCTGTTGCTGCAGCAGCGAGTAGGCCGCCTGCACGTGCCCCACAGTGAAGTCTGCGGCCAACGCATGGCGGCTTGTTTGTGGCGTGAGCGTCTCGTTCTGGCTGATTTCGTAGTGTTGCAATTCGAGCGTCAAGCCGACGCCAAAATTTCCGTAGGTCAGATTGATGGCCGGGGTTAAAAAAACGAAGCCGCTCTGCTTGGCGTCGAGTTGGGTATTGCGGCCAGTGTTGAAGAAATCGGTGTTGCGCAAGACGGCGGTGAGCGTGACCCCAACCCCCAGATCGTAATCGAAGTAATCGTACGAATACGCGGGGCGCACCGCGGGCGAAACCGGCGTCTGAGTATTGCCGTCAATGCCTTCGGCAATTGCGACATAGGCGCCCGCGATGCCGGTGACACGCGAGCCACCGAGCACGGGCGTTTGCGTCAGGTCGACTTTGTATGCGCTCGTTTGCAGCGGCTGACCCGTCGCGCCCAGTGGTCCATCCGCGCGACCGGGAGCGGCCCACAGCAGCGCGACCAAGCTTGCTGCTGCGCAGGCCGAGCAGCGACCCGCAGTCGTCGCAACGGAAGCGCTGAGCGTACGAACATTCATCGCGGCCACTGGCACCATAATCCAAGAACACGAAAGCTTGCCGGCTGATCGATTTCTTGCCGCCACCGCCCCCAGCTGCCGCTTTACGGTCGACCCAGGCGGCGCTAGCTGTATAGTCTGTCCCCGTGAGCTATTCGGCGCGATTTACATGTTTCAGCGGGTGTTCCGGCTCCTGGCCGGTAACACAAGCGCTGTACAGCTGCCCCAGCTGCGGTGGGTTGCTTCAGGTCAGCCACGACCTTGAGGCCCTGCGTGATAAGAGTGGGGAGCAGTGGAAGGCACTGTTCGACAAGCGCTACAAGCGCACCATTTGGCCGTACGGCTCCGGTGTGTGGGGCAAGCGCGAATGGGTGATGCCGGAGGTGCCGGATCATTGTGTCGTTTCGATGGACGAAGGCGGCACCAATCTCTTTTGGGCGGATCGCTATGGGCAATCGTTGGGCCTGTCGAATCTCTGGGTGAAGCTGTGTGGCAACAGCCACACCGGGTCGTTCAAAGATCTGGGGATGACGGTGCTGGTGAGCGTGGTGCGTCACGCCATTGAGCAGGGTTTGAAGATCAACGCGCTGGCCTGCGCGTCAACCGGCGACACCAGCGCGTCACTCGCCGCGTACGGGGCTGCTGCGGGGTTGCCCGTGGTGGTGCTGCTGCCGCGCGGCAAGATCACAACCGGTCAGCTAGTGCAGCCCTTGGCGCACGGGTCTTTAGTGCTGGGTTTGGACACCGATTTCGACGGCTGCATGGCGATCGTGAAGCGCCTGGCGGAAGAAGGCGTGATTTACCTCGCAAATTCCATGAACCCGCTGCGCATTGAGGGCCAGAAGACAGTGGCCATCGAGATCGTGCAGCAATTCGATTGGGAGGTGCCCGATTGGGTGGTGCTTCCCAGTGGCAATTTGGGCAACGCGGCTGCGCTGCTCGCCGGCTTCAACATGATGCGCGAATTGGGGGTGATCTCGCGCTTCCCCCGCCTGGTGGTCGCGCAAGCCGAGAACGCCAACCCCCTGTACCGCGCGTTCACCGCCGGCAAGAGCGTCGTGGAGCCCATCACCGCCAAGCCCACGCTCGCCAGCGCGATCCAAATCGGTAACCCCGTGAGCGCCCCCCGCGCGCTGCGCGCGCTGCAAGCGATGAATGGCATCGTCGAACAAGCCTCCGAGCAAGAGTTGGCGGATGCCGCCGCGCGCGCGGACGCTACCGGCATGTACACCTGCCCCCACACCGCAGTCGGCCTTGCCGTAATCGAAAAACTAGTCAAACGCGGCGTGATCCCCAAAGACGACCGAGTCGTGTGCATCTCCACCGCTCACGGCCTAAAATTCACCGAATTTAAGGTGAAATACCATGAATCGCAGTTGGAGGGGCTGACCACCCAATACGCGAACCCGCCGGTAAACTTGCCTGCAGATTACGGACAAATCGTAGACGCCATCAAGCGCCGCGTTGTGCGCTGACCAGACCAGTGCAACCCTGGAGGGGCGATTCATGAATCGCCCTTTCATGATTCTGATTTAGAATGTCAGCCTGGCTTCCGCTCCGCCGCTCTTGGGCGAAACGTACGGCGCGACGACGAAACGGGGCGCGGTCCTGGGTGCTTCCAGGTGCGCGCTGGCGCTGTCGCTTGGTTCATCCGTCGTGAGCAGCACGATGCCGGTGATGCCGAGCGTCACCGCGACGCCGAAGGCCATGTCCGCAATCAAACCGTTGCGCTCGACGTTATCGGCGTTGCCGCCGGTGGGGTTCTTGTTGAAATCGCTTTTGGCGCCGAGCGCTTTGACCCCGAAGATGGTTCCGGCAACGGCGGCTGCGCCGGCGACGCCGAGGGTCACGTACGCGGGGACTTTATTGCGCTCTTGAGGTTGTGCACCGGGGGCGGGTACGGCTTCGACTTTTTTCGCGGGCGCGACTGCAACGGGCGCTACAACTTTTGAAGCGGTTAGTTGGAAAGCATGATCGATCGTTTGACCGGGTTTGACGTCGGCATCGAATGACTGGGCGTCATAGCCGTTGGCGCTCACTTTGATGGTGTGTTTGCCTGCGGCGACGCTCAACGAAAAAGGTGAAGTGCCCGGCTGAGCCTTGTCGTCGACGCTCAGCTGAGCAGTCGCCGGCTCGGTCGTTACGTTCACCTTCGCGGGCATCAACGCGAGCTCCGCAAAGCGCGCGCGTGCGCCGCCCACCTTCTCTTCGCCCAGGGCGTCATGCCCGGGGTTGGCAAAAAACGCCTCGAACGCGCTGTACGCTTCGGTGACCTTCCCCTGTTTATCGATCGACATTGCCACCCAGTACTGGGCGTTGGGCGAAGGGATCAGCTCGTTGGCCTTACTGAAGTTCACGGCGGCGATTGCGTAATCGCCTGCTTCGTAGGCTGCTTTTGCAGTGGAATAGGCCTCGCGGGCCGCCTTTTTGGTCGCATCTGACGGGGCCGCCGCGGGGGCAGCGCCCGATTGCGCTGGGGGGGTGGCCGCCTGCTGCGCCTGTGCCGAAGCCGTCATTAGGCCGGCGCAGTAAGCAAGAGAGCCTGCTAAGAATGCTGCAACGAAACGTGGGCGGCGGGTCGAACCAATCGAGCTGTGCATTACAGGGCCTCCGGTGCAGGTGCCGGGCCTTTACGGGCCCCGGGCTTTGCTGCCGCGCTAGGCTAATCTGCCTTCTACCCCTGCGACAACCCTGGCGTGACATGACCCCGCCTCAAGCCACTCAACTTGCTCACGAATCATGACCGATTCCCGCGAAAATCGAGGTCTGGACGCGCCGTCGGTGGTGCCAGGTGATCGGCGCGAAGGGCACCGCCAATCGACGTTGCCCCCGCCGGAGTGGACTGCGCCGGCCTCCGTTTCGTCGTTGGCGCTCGAGCGCTGGGTGAAGGGGCACTCAACGTCGCGCTTTCCCGGGCCCCGCGCTCAGGTGGCGGAATTGGAAGCGCGTTGCAAGAGTGCTGCCGAAAGAGGGGACGTCGCGCTCGAGCTAGTGAGCAGCAAGCAACTCGCGAGGCTGCTCATTGCGCAAGCGACGCAAATCGACCGCGCCATTGTACTCGCGCGGCGCTCGCTCGAATTGCAAGAAGATGCCGACCTCAGATCCGAGTTGTGTGGTTGGTACGCGGGGCTCGGTGAAGTCGCGTTGGCCGCTAGCGTGCTCAAGCCAATTTGCGAGTCACTCGAAGGTAAACCCGCTGCACGTGCGTGGACGCATTTGGCCGTACTTCATGCTCGCGCGGGCAATGCGCACGAGGCGGCTTCAGCGTTGCGCAGTGCATGCGAGAGAGATCCGGAGGATCCGCTTCTCCTTGAATTGTGGGCGGCGATCACCTTTTTTGCGTCTGGGGTGGTGAGCCGGGCCCAGGCCAGCGACGCTTACCTAAAGGCTGCGACCCTGCGTGAACTGCAACAAGATCGCGCAAGCGCTTACGAAGATCTGTTGCGCTCATTTGAAACGTCGCCCGATTCGGCAGCCGCAGCCCGTGCGCTCGATGAGGCACTGACTCAGCGCGGCCGCGCGCAAGCCGCGGACGAAATGTTGCGCCAGCACGCCGAAGCGCTGCCAGGCCCCGAGCAACTCGCAGTGCACACCCAACGCTTCAGCCGCGCTCTGGCAGATCGGGATTGGCCGCGTGCCCTAGCAGCCGCTTTCGACGCGAGGCTGGATGGTAGGGTGGATCTGGAAGAGTGCCTGGGTGTCGTTAAGCGCCGATTGTCTGCGGAAACGACGCATGCAGTGGAGCACTTGGACGCCCTGCTTGCGGAGTTGGGGCTGTTCGAAATGCTTTCGGCTCGACTGGAACTCGCTGCTCTGCGCGGGCCGCGTGAGCGGCGCGGCGAAATCTTGGGCTACTTGGCCAGCTTTCGCGCCAGTTGCTCACTGAGCCCCGGTTCGCAAGAAGCCGACGATGCGGTGCGCATTGCCCGTGCGCAATGGGTGGAAGGCGATTCGGTTGCCGCAATGACAACGCTGCTCGCAGCGCTGCCCGACGATCGTGAAACGGGGCGCGCTGCGGGCCTGTTGTGGTGCATTGCGGCCGAAGCGGGAGCTTCTTCCGCGCGCGCGGCGAGCTTGGGCGTCTTGGCCGATCTGTTCTCGGGCGTGAACGCCTCCGTGTTGCACAGCGTTTCCTCCGAGGCGTACCGCGTGAGCGGCGAGCGCGAGAAAGCGCTCGGCTCAGCCAAAGCGGCGTGTCAGGCCGAGCCTGGTTCCGCACGGGCCATGTCCGTTTATGCCGAGGCCGCTTTGGTGCAAGAAGATCCGCTTGCCAGCGAGCAGCGCACCTTCGCGTTGTCGTTCGAGCGCGCCATGGCGTTGTGCGTGCCGCGGGTGCATTGGTGTCGGCACTTGGCGCTGACACTGGAGCGCTTGCAGGAGCCCGCGCAGGCGCTGTTCTGGACGCAGCGCTGGCTCGGCTTGGCCCCCGGTGATCCGCTGGCGCTCAAAGCCGTATTGCGTCGAGCCACCCAAGCCCAAGAAGCCAAGAAACTCTCGGATGCGCTGACTTGGACCCTGGCTCAACCGCAGACCCATCAAGACTTGCACGAAGAAATCGCCAAGGGGCTGCTCGCGCTGGTGCGCCTGGATGCGAAGCTAGCCTATCCCGCCGCGCGCCGCGTCTTGGACACTTTGGGCACTCGCGTTGGTGTGGTGCGTGAAGCACTGGTGCAAGTCGCTGAGCAACTGGGCGAAGCGCGCCTGCTCATTGCCGTGCTTGAGCGCACACTGGCTAATGCAGCGGCGGCCCAAGAGCGCTCGGCCATCTTGATGGAGCTGGTGCGTCGTCGCAGGGACAGCGGCGATCCGGATGGAGCGGTGAGAACGCTCCTGCGCGGACTGTTCGAAGGCATCGACGCTCAGGCGATTGCGAGCGAATTGCAGCAGACACCGGCACCCAGTTCCAGCGATGGCCGCTTGGCGCTGGCCCAGCTCAAGGCGGAATTGGCTGCGGCCGATATCACCACTCCCGTGGATACAACGGCTGCGGCGCTGCGCGCTTATGGCGCTGCGCTGTGGGATTTAGTCGGGGATCAAGAAGCAGCGGCAACGGCGTGGGAGCGGGCTGCGCGGTTGGATCGAAACCGCGGCATGGAGCAGTTACGGCGCGACTTGGTCGCATTTGCGGGGCCGGCTTTCGCGCGCAACCGATTGCTGGAGGTGGCCGCTCGCTGCAATGAACCGCAAGAAAAAGCGCGCGTGCTCGCGCTGGTTGCCGGTCTTGCCATCGACGCGGGGGACAGAAAAGCGGCCTTCACCCACGCGCGCGAAGCGCTGGCTCTGGATCCGCGGCGGGCCGATGCGTTGGCGCTGGCTGAGCGCGCAGCGCACCACGAAGATCTGGCGTCGTTGATCGAGATCTACGATGCGGCACTTGCCGCTCAATTGGGATGCTACGGCGCGCGCGCGCTCAGTTATCGCGCGGCGCGCAAATTGGAGCGTTGGGGCGAGGGGACCGCGGCGTTGCGCTTTGCTATCCGCGCTTTTGAAGCGGTGCCGGCCGATGGGGTCACGCTGGCCCTGATGCTGCGACTGGCCGAACAATGCGCTGAAATTCGCAGCGCAATTGCCGTGATCGACAAGGTTGCTGAGCGCCACGCCGATTCTCCCGCGGGGGAACATTGGCGCTTGCGCTCCAAAGAAGTGGCGTCGCGATCGGACGGGGGAACTCGGCACCGTGTTGATGAAGCGGCAGCCGCCTTTGTGGGCGTCCCCACGGCGGATTCCGTGCGCGCCTTGGGCACGGCGCTGGCCGACTGGGTAGCGCAATTCCCTGACGAGCGCGACGCGGCGGGGCGCCTCTTAGAAGAGGCAGCGCGCAAGGCGTTGCTCTCGCTCAACGGCACAGAGTTCGCCGATGTTGCGCTCGCAATCGCTCAGATTGCGCTGGAGCACTCACTGTTGCCGCTGTGCATCGACGCGGCGTGCGTGGCCCTGCGGCTCGACGCGGCGCTGGATGAGTTCACCTTACTCTTGCACCAAGTTCCGGTGCTGATCACTTCAGCCCGAGTGGGGGATCTGGCGCGGCAGTGTGTCGAGCGTTTGCAGAATGCGCCCGGCAAGGTGTCCTCCGCATTGGTGGATTTAGCGCAGCAGATCTTCAGCGCTTTGGGCGACGAAGGGGCAGCCGCACGGGCGTTGGTTGTCGCCTCGCGGCGGGATGTCCACAACGCTGATCTGTATAGTCGCGCTGCCTCCGCCGCCTGGGCACTGGGTAGCCGGGAAATTTCGCAGAAACTGGAAGCGCCCGTGTTGGGTTCGTCCGAGCCCCACGTGCTGCGGGTTGCCCGCGCCCTGTGCGAGCAAGGCGAGAAGGCGCGTGCCATTGCCATTTTGGAGCCCGTGCACCGAGCGGCTCAGCTTGACCCTTCGGCGCTGCAGCAGGTGCGAAGCGAACTGGGATCGCTGTATCGGCAGGCGGGCGACGACGCGCGGCTGGGTGAATTGCTGGCTCAAGAGCTGGCGCTGCTCCCCACTTCTGACTCCAGCTACGCCGCGCATGTGCTGGAACTGGCGGAGCTGTACATTGGCGCCAAGCAGCCGGGGCGAGCGCTCTCACTGCTCAGAACGACCATTCAACGTTCACCCCGGCACCTCGGTGTTTTGGAAGACGTTCTGAAATTCGCGGAGTCAACCGGTGACTTGGAGGTTCGACGGCAACTGCTGGCGTTGTGGGCTGAGCTTGAGACGGATGCCGGGTTGCGCGGCGAACGCTTGCGCGAATTGGCGTTGCTGACTGAGCAGATGGGGCAGCGCGAGCAGGCTCAAGTGGCGTGGGGGCGTGTGCTGGAGCAGCAGCCCGACGACAGCGCGGCGTTGACGGCTTTGGTGCGCCTGGCAGAAGAGCAGCAGGATTGGGTGTCGCTCGCGCGCCTTTTGGAGCGACGCAGTAATAGCGAACAGGATGCAACGGCCCGCAGGGCGATCGCGTTGCAGCAGGCTCAGATCCTGGAGAATAGATTGCAGCAGCCCGCGGACGCGCGGCGCGTGCTGCAAGAGCAGTTGCAACGGTTCGGTGACGATCGAGAAATTCTTCAGGCGTTGGCGGAGATTTGTGAGCGAGCGAGTGCTCGCGATCAGGCCGCTGCATTGTGGGAGCGCGCCAGTGCAGTGCAGGCCGATCCCGCGGGCAAGGAAGAGCTGTTGCTGCGAGCGTGCCACGCGCATTTGCAAATGGGTGACGAGGAGAACGCCCGCAAGATCCTCTCCTTACAAGGGCCTCTTGCCGACAATTTGACGGCCGCGCACTTGCGCGTCGCCATTGAGCGGCGTTCCGGCGATACGGTTGACCTCGCTCTAGCGCTGCAAGCTCAGGCGCTGCTGTCGGCCGACGCCCCCGAGCAACGCGCCTCAGTGCTGCTCGAAGCCGCGCGCATTTCCCTTTCGGTCAAGCGCTTGGATCTGGCGTTGACGACTACCCAGAAGGCTATCGAATTGGTTCCGGATCACGCACAAGCGCACCTGCTTGAGGCGTTGGCTCAGTACCGCAATGGCGGCGCGGGTGACAGCGACCAGGCGCGCAAGATGGCGGCAAGCCTCAGACAATTGGGCGGCAAGCTCAGCCCCGCTGAAGATGTGCTGCGTCGCTTCTTGTTGGCAGAAGCCCTGGAGCACGCCGAAGGCCCAGGAATTGGCTTGAGAGAGATCAAAGATGCCCGCGATTTGTACCCGCACGACAGCTTGATCGCGTTGGGCTTGGCAGAAAGGCTGCAACGCGGGGGCGACGCGGCGGCCGCCTTCCCATTGTTCGAGCAAGCGCTGCTTGGTGATCTGCATGCGTTGCGTAATAAGGGCAAAGTGATGCTTCAGGCAGCTCGCGCTGCCGAGCTTTGCGGCGATTTGGAACGCGCTGAGCAATTGCTGCGCAGTGCGGAAGCGGTGCCGGAAACGCAAACCGAGGCCGAGCGACGGCTGCTGGAGCTTCAGAGCATTCCTCCGTCGAAACGCCCGCAGTTCGAGGCTCCCCCGCTGCCCGAACGCACCGTCTCCCAGTTCAGGCGCGCCTCGCAGGCACCGGTGGATGCGGTCGACCACAGCCGCCCCGCTCCGCGAACGCTGCTCTTCGGGGCTAAGCGGCGCCCTTCGGGTTCGCTGGAAGTGAGCCCGTTGCCTGCACCCGTGTCAGCTTCGACGACGGCGTCGGTGCCTGCGCCACCGCTTCCGCAGGCGGGGAGCACCAAACCGAGCCCGGTGATTTCCGTGGGGAAACCAGCGACGCCCAGCGAGACCAGCTCGCCCCAGCTCCCAGTCTTTGCTCCGGTGTCACCAGCGTTCAGCCCCACGCCACCGCCGCCTCACAGGTTAGTTCCAGAACCAGATCTGGTGCGTGCATTCGATGCTGGCGATATCGAAGCCGGCATCGATCTCGTGGCTTTACTCAAAGGACAACCGTCGCGCTCGCGCGAGCTGGTTAAGATTTGTAAGCGGGTGTGCGACGCGCAACCCGGCGATGTGGCCCTGCTCGCTCAGCTCCACGATGCGGCGTGTCGCGACGGAGATTGGACGTACGGGCGCGCATTGGAGCATGCGCTGGCCGTATTGCGCGGGAACCTGGATCTTGAGCCACCGCCCTTGGCCGATCAAATTGAGCAGCCTGGAGAAATCGCCGCGCTCCTGTTTCATCCCACGCGCACGGCGGCTGGCGATGTGTTGGGCATGATTTGGCAATGGGCGGGCCCGATGTTCTGGGAAGAGCCGGCGAAATATGGCGTTACTGGTGTTGAACGCGTGACCCCGCAAGCACCGACCCCGTTGGGCGTCGCGTGCCTGGCTGCAACGCGTGCCTTGGGCATGCTGCGCACGCCGGTATTTCACAAACGCTCCGCTGCGACGCTGACCATCACCCCGGCACCGCTCAACCCTCCGGCGTTAGTGCTGGAGGGAGATGTGGGCACTGTGTCGTCTGAGTTGTGCTACTGGCTGGGCGTTGCACTGTGCGCGACGTTGCCCGATCAGGTGCTGCTGGCAACGGCTTCGGTCGAACAAGTCGAAGATATTCTGCAGGCAGCCGGCGCCGCATTTGGTCCACCAAACAGCAACCGCGAAGGCTTGGCTCACGTGGCTCATCTTGCCGGCAGCCTGTGGGAGCGCATTCCCGCCCGCGAGCAGCGGCGGCTCAGTGCCCTGTGCGTCGAACCGGGCGCGCTGGATCGCCAGGCCGCTGTTGACGGCGCGCAACAAGCGGCACGTCGCGCGGGGTTGTTCGTGTGTGGCGATCTATTCTATGCCTTAGGCGCCTTGTGCGCAGAAGAGGGCCTCGATCCCGCCCGCATGACCCAGGAAAACTACAAACAGTTGTGTCTCCAAAGGCCTCAGGCTGCGGATGTGGTGCGTCTTGCCACCAGTGCGGAATACGCGGCCGCGCGTTGGCACAGCCCGCGATCGCACGGACACAGTTCCAGCCCAGGTTTCCAGGTTGTATGAGAAAGCGCGACATGACTGCCAGGGGCGCCGCTGCAAGGCCGCTGTTTGCCGTGCGCGCTTTGCTGCAATTCACCGCACTTCGGGTCGGAAAACGCGGCTCTCCATCGTTGGCACGCCTGTGGCTAGGTTTTGGGATCTGCATGCTGGCTACCGGCTGTCTGGATTCCCCTCCCACCTACTCGCAAACCGAGCAGGTGCCTCCTTTCATCATCACTGCGCAGGTAACGCCAGAGCTCAACGCGTTGGTCGATATGAAATTGGGGCAGCCCCAACAATTCGTGGTGCCGTTTCAGTCGGTCGACGTGGGCGAGGATCTGGAAGGCAATGTGTACCTCGATCGCGACCCGGGGCAGCCCGGCAGTTGGCGCTCGCGGCAGGTTGTTCCAGCGTCCACCGTCGGCTTTGATGCGCCGCGTCCTCCTGTCACGTTCAAGTTCACGCCGCGCGCCGGCCTGGATGCGCCCGGTTGTCACACGCTGACCCTGATCTTGGCGCATCAATCTGAGTGGGATTTCGTCGAATTGCCCCAAGTCGACAATCCGGTGCGCTTGCCCATCGACGACACCCGCGCCGCCAGCGTCACTTGGTGGTTGCAGATCGAGGGCGACCCCGGGCAAACGCTGCGCGCCTGCCCGACGTTGGGTGAGACAGTGCCATGAGGACAGTTCCATGAGATCGCGGCTTGCTCGGGTTGGAGCGCTGTGCTGGGTCCTGTCGGCGGCATCTGGGTGCTCAGTTGACGAACTGAAGCAGCTCGTGGCGGTGCCTGGTGAGAACAGCTGCAAGAAAAATAGCGACTGCGACAATGCGCACTGCGACACACGCTTTGGCGCCTGCGTCGCTGAGCGGGGCCAACTCTCTGCCTTGGTGTTGGAAGTCACGCCACCAGCTTCAGTGCGCGGTTACGGTGGGCTCAAGTTCCTTCATTTTGAGGACGGGTTGACCCGCAGTTCAAACACCTTGGAGGTGCTAGTGCCCGCGCCCACCGCGGTAACCGGGCGCCTACTGGCGACGGATCCGCTGGCGCGCGGGGCCTGCAGCGATGCGGGAACGACGACCATCGCAGTGCAAGCGACATTCACCCCGGTGCAGAGCATTGTGGGGTTGGGGGACGTCAGCTACCGCAGCACCACGACGCTCAATGCTGGGGAGCAATTGTTCCAGCTTTCGCTGCCCGAGGGGGCCTATGACGTTTACCTTGAACCGATTCAAAGCGCGGCGGATGGCGGTGCCGCTAGCGGTGCCTGCCAGGTTTTGCCCCAGCTCAGTCGCGGCGTGCAGGTGAGCGGCGAACGATTGGACCTTACCTTGACGCAGGCGGCGCCACAGCCTTTGCAGGTCGTGATCGACTCGCAGGCGCGTTTCGACGGCTGGACGGTTGATTTGATTCATCCCGTCACCGGTCAACTCCTCTCAACGCGCGCTGCTTTGGAGTTGCACCAGGTGCCCAATTCCCCCGTCGATTACCGCGCCGCCATCAGTTACGCGCTGGTCACTGGCATGGATTACTCGCCTCCCGGGCAAGAATTGGTGCGCCTGACTCCACCGAGCGACATCACGGCGCCCGTCGTGTTGATGCATCGTGCGGCATTGGAGGTCTTCACGCCCGGTAAAGCGGTGATTGATGCGCTGCAACCGTTTGGCACTCCGGTGGATTTTGCCGGCTGGGTCATGCAAAAAGCAAATACCTCACTGCCTGGATCGGGGAGCGTCACATTCGCCGCTCAGTCGCTTTCGGGCTTGGCACCTGGCATCTTCGGCTCGTTCGAAGTCACCTCGCGCATTGAGCCTGATGGCCAGGTGCGCGCCTCATTATTGCCGGGCGAGTACCGTGTGCGCACGGTGCCGGAGCCGGGTTCGAATTTGGCCGCATCCGAGACGCAGATCACCGTGGAGCGGACGGTCAACAGCGACGATTCCGCCGCGGTGCAAGCGGGCCGCGTGATTGAGTTGCCGCCAGCGGCCCACGTCTCTGGGCGTCTGCATTTGCCAGGCGGCATTGATTCACTCGTGGGTGCGGAGAGTATCTTGGATGCCGCCGTACTCGCGCAGACTTGCGCAGCGCCCAGCATGGACGCTGGAGTCGACCCCCAGTGCCCGATGAATTTCGATCCGGTGCTCACCTCTGCGTTGGCGCAGGATCAGTTCATGCCGCGAAGAGCAGAAAGTTTGGTGGCCGACAACGGCCACTTTTCGATCGGCGATGTGGATTGCGGGGCGTGTGATTCGGGGGCAGGCGCGCTGTTCGATCTGTCGATTCGACCCCCGCCCCAAAGTCGACTGCCCTGGTCCATCAAGCCGAGCTTAGCTGTTGAGGGCGATCTGGATTTGGGCGTGTTGCCCATAGGGCTGCCGATCTTAGAACGCGGAGTGCTTCGGGTTTCTGCCGCCAGTTGTCAAGACGCGGTAGAATCGTGTGTGTTGCCAGGCGCGCTGGTGCGCGCATTCGTCGTGCTCGACGATCAAGGGCAGGTGGCAGCCTCGCCCTCAACGCTGCCCAGTTGCGCTGCGGCGGTTGCAAACGCATCCGCAAGCGCGGGGTCGGAGCGCTGCGCGCGGACTACCCTTCAAGTCGCCGAGACTCGGGCAAACGACTCCGGCGAGTTCGAATTGGTGCTCCCCACAGGGTTGAATTAGCCCTTTAATTACAGCAATTTAGCGAGCAAGGGCGGAATTTTCTTGTTGCGCTGGCTAGCGATCAGCTCGTGCTCTACTGTAAAGTTACGGCCGCCGTGAAGTTCACGCAACAAGACCCACATGTCGGTGAAACACGCCCTGGCGATCTTGCCGGCGCGTTGCACGAGGTGTCGAATGCGCTTACGGCGGTGCTCGGTTGGTTGCAACGAGCGCGCGGTCAGATGCAGCCGGGTACAGCGGAACGCGACGCGACGGACGTGGCATACACTCACGCTCGGCTGGCCTACTCGGTTGCCCGTCAAGCGATTGGCGCGCCCATTGCCGATGAAGAAGAAGTGCGCAGCGGGGTAACGCTGGCACAAGAAGCATTGCGCGGCGTGGAACAATCCGCAGCGCGCAAAGGCATTGGGTTGCAGTTCGTAGGGGAAGATCAAGATACCCTGCTCAACAATGCAACCAGCGTGCATCAGATCTTGCTCAATCTGTTGCTCAACGCGGTCGCTTTTTCGCCCGAGCGCGCTGAAGTCCGACTTGCCGTGAAGAACCTCGGTCAATTCTTGAGTTTCGTGGTGACCGACGAAGGCCCGGGCATTGAGCCCGAGCGCGCCGCAACACTGTTCACGGAAGCGACTTCCACCCGTCCTGGCGGTGCAGGGCTGGGATTGCGTTATTGTAAGGGCCTGGCTAGCCAAAAGGGTGGGGACCTGCGCTTGCTGCAGCACACCGGGCTGGGGGCTCGGTTCGAGCTCTTGTGGCCGTGCGGTGAAGCGCCCTCAACGACGCTGCAGAAATCGCCGCGCGTGCCGCAGCTTGCCGGCATGAAGGTAGTCGTGCTCGAAGACGACGAAGCGATCACCTCGCTGCTGGAGCTAGGGCTTTCTGCCAATGGCTTGCAGCTGACGTTCGTGCGAACGATCGAAGAGTTTCAAGAGTTTTTCGCGCGAGGCCTTTCGGCGGATGCCGCGTTGGTGGATTTGTCCCCAGTGAGCCCCAAGCCTGCTGAAGCGCTGCTGATTGCAGATTCGCACTGCGGGGAAACACCCATGGTGGTGATGAGCGGTCGCACGGTAGATAGTATTCCCGGCGTTCACGTCGCAGGTTGGTTGCGAAAGCCATTCGAGCTGTCGGAAGTTCTGGACGTGCTGGCACGGGTCGCAGCCAAGCGCGCCGCGAAGGCCTGAGGGCCACCGGTGGCTGCGCCCTTTTGAGCGCTCCTGGGCCCCGCCCCATTTCCCGGTAAATTTCTGGGGTTACTGGCCGCAGCGCGCCACCTTTGTATTGTAATGCTCCGCGCAAGCGGCTAATTCCACGCCCGTTCGTGCCCCAAAAAGCGAGGGTGGCGGAATGGCAGACGCGCCAGCTTGAGGTGCTGGTGGGGTAACTCCCGTGGAGGTTCGAGTCCTCTCCTTCGCACAAAGTAAATCTTCCGCAGACTTAGGAACCCCAGAATTGCGCGGAGGGGCGCTAGTGGGGTTCGGGGCTGAAATCGAGAAACCCGTGGAACCTACAGCACTTAGCGCGCGCTCTGCGGCGCGCCGGTTACACCGCACGTAGATCGCGGTAGTGGACACGCGCTTGTGGCCGGCCAGGAAGGCCGCATCGTTCAGGGCGCGCTTCGAGCGCACCGGATGCCAATGAGGTTGTTCCGGGTCGCCGGGAACGTCTTGTCGTAATCGCGGTACGATGTGACAAGGCCTGGCGCAGTGACGGCGAAACTTCCGCCTCGGATGACTCTGTAGAGAGCCGGTTCGCTGCAGAATGCTTCGGGATACGGGCACCAGGGCGGAGCCCCCGTCGTGTAGGCGCAGTCCACGCACGAAATCTGTGAGTAGGGAATCGCGTACCAATCCAACACCCACTCTTCGACGTTGCCTGCGAGATCTGCCTGGCCCCATTTGCCGTCGCCTTTTGGCGATACGGACCCCACCTCGCTGATCGAATCAGGCACGCAGGAGGCTGTTCCTTCTGCCGCACCGAAATAGTTCGCGTAACTGCAGTCAGGGTCGGTGGATCCCCACGGGTAGCTGCGCTGCTCGCTACCACCCGCAGCTGCGTAGTTCCATTCTGCTTCGGTGGGCAACCGTCCGCCGTCCCAGATGCAGAACGCATTGGCTTCGTACCAGTCGATGCAGTTCATTGGCTTGTTTTCGTTTGAGCCCGGGCTGGTGGTCCAGGTTACACTGCATGAAACAGCCGTGCGCAGCGCTTCAGCGTCTGCCGGCAGGTTCGCGTTCCATGTCATGTCCCAGCCGGGGTCGCTCGCATCGTTCGGATTGCGACCACTGCCCGCGGCGATCATGTCTTGCGAGTAGGCTG
>DATJEQ010000161.1:0-3640 GCA_035496495.1 Polyangiaceae bacterium | reverse complement strand
CAGATCATCCGAATACCGTGGAAACGCTGGAGACCATTCGCGCATTGTGCAAGCAAGGCTACCGCCCCGCCTGCCAGTAAGATCGGTTACGGCAAAGCCGTGGAGGTGGTGCTCGCTCCATCAGCAGTGGCCTTCAACTCCCTGCCCTTCCACACCGCGAACAGCGCGGGGTAGACGGTGAGTTCGAGTAGGAACGAGGTGACTAGGCCTCCGACCATGGGCGCAGCGATGCGTTTCATCACATCCGCTCCGGTGCCGGTGCTCCACAACACGGGGACGAGCCCAAAGATCATGGTGGCCACAGTCATCAACTTGGGGCGCAAGCGTTCTGCGGCGCCTTCCACGATCGCGGTGCGCAAGTCGTTGAAATTTGTGAGTTTTCCTTCGCGCTTGTGGCGATCGTAGGCGAGCGTCAGATACAGGAGCATCACCACACCGGTTTCCGCATCCAGCCCCGCAAGGGCGATGATCCCGACCCACACGGCAACGCTCATGTTGTAGTGCAGAAGGAACAACAGCCAGATCGCGCCGACCAGCGAGAACGGCACAGCGAGCATGACCATCGAGGTTTCTACCAGTGACTGGGTGTTCAAATAGAGCAGCGTGAACACAATCGCGAGCGTCAGTGGGATGACCCAAGTTAGCCGCTCCTTGGCACGCTCGAAGTACTTGAATTGCCCCACCCAAGCCAGGCGGAGCCCCGGCGGGATCTTCACATCTTGCTCAACAGCGCTCTTCGCCTCTTTCACGTAGTCGGCAATGGGTCGATCCGTGTCAACAAAAACGAAACCGACCAGCTTGCCATCTTCACTGCGGATCATCGGCGGGCCAAGCACGCTTTTGATGGTAACCACTTGTGACAGCGGCACCTGAGCGCCATCCGGCGTGCTGATCAAGACGCGTCCGAGGCTCTCTGGATCGTCTCGAAACTCGCGCGCGTAACGCACCGAGATCGGATAGCGTTCCCTTCCCTCCACCGTCTCCGAAATGTTCTCACCGCCAATGGCCTGCGAGACCACCATGTTGACGTCCTGCACGCTCAGGCCATGCCGCGCGGCTTCCTCGCGCTTAACGTCGAAATCGATATAGAATCCTCCCGTTGAACGCTCCGCGAAGGCGCTGCGAGTGCCAGGGATTTTGCTCACCGCATGCTCCACTGCGATGGCCGTTTTTTCGATAGCCTCCAGATCGTCACCGAACACCTCAATGCCAAGGGGGCTGCGTACGCCCGTCGCGAGCATTTCGGTGCGCGTCTGAATTGGCATCCACCACACATTGGGCATGCCAGGGAAATGCAATTTCTCGTCCATCTGTTTGATCAAATCGTCCCAGGTGAGCCCTGGCCGCCATTCGTTTTTCGGCTTCAAGGTGACGATCACTTCCGCCATGCCCAGCGGTGCCGGATCGGTCGCGGTTTCGGCGCGGCCTTCCTTGCCGAACACGCTGATCACTTCGGGAAACTTCTTCAGCTCGCGATCCATCGCCTGGAGCAGGACAGAGGATTCGTTTTCCGACATGCCGGGCGGCGCGGTGGGCATGTAGAGGATCGCACCCTCATTGAGCGGCGGCATGAATTCGTTAGGCAGGCGAAACACCGCCGGGATGGTGAACACGATGGTGAGCAGCGCTCCTACAATCACCTTGAAGCGATTGTTCACCACAAACCGCACCACGGGCGCGTACGCCGCGCTCAGCCAGCGATTGATGAAATGCTTTGATTCGTCGTGTACCTTGCCGCGAATCAGCAGCACCGCGAGTGCCGGGGTCAGCGTCACGGCGAGAATCGCCGCAAAACCGATGGAATAGGTCTTGGTGAATGCCAGCGGCTTGAACAGCCGGCCTTCGGTGCCTTCCAGAGTGAACACCGGTAGGAAAGAAACCGTGATCACCAGCAGCGAGAAAAACAATGCTGGCCCCACTTCTTGCATGGCACCAATGATCACTTCGCGGCGCGGGCCCGCCCGGCCGTGGCGTTCCCAATCCACCAATTTCTTGTGAATGTTCTCGATCATGATGATCGAAGCATCGACCATTGCCCCAATTGCCACGGCAATGCCGGCCAGCGACATGATGTTGGCCGTCAAATTCTGCTGCAGCATAGGAATGAAGGCGAGCAGCACTCCAACAGGCAAAGTGAGAATCGGAATCAACGCGCTGCGCGCATGCAGCAAAAATCCAAAGATCACCAGGCTCACCACGATCATCTCTTCGATCAGGGTGTGCTTGAGCGTGCTCACCGATTCTTCGATCAACTGCGAACGATCGTAGGTCGTCACCAGCTGCACGCCTTCGGGGAACCCTTTCTGCACCTCGGTCAGTCGCTCTTTGACGTGGTTGATGACGTTCAGCGCATTTTCCCCGTAACGCATGATCACGACGCCGCCCGGAGCTTCGCCCTCGCCGTTTAATTCGGTAAGGCCACGCCGAATGTCGGGCCCTATGCTGACCTGCGCCACGTCTTTCACCCGAATCGGGGTGCCGTCGATCACCTTGATCGGCGCAAGCCCGATATCGTCGGGTGTCTTGACGTAGCCGCGGCCGCGGATCACCTGCTCGTGCCCCGCGATCTCGATCACGCGACCCCCCACCTCCTCATTCGAGCTGCGCACCGCGCGTGCAACATCCTCGATGCTGATGCCGTAGCCGAGCAGCTTGTTGGGATCGACGTTGACCTGATACTGCTTAACGAAACCGCCCACTGAAGCGACTTCGGCTACGCCGGGCACGGCTTCGAGCGCGTAGCGAATGTTCCAATCTTGAAGCGAACGCAACTCCTGCAAGTCGTGTTTACCCGTCTTATCGACCAGCGCGTATTCGAAAACCCACCCCACACCGGTTGCATCGGGACCGAGCGTCGGGTTGACGCCAGCAGGCAACTTGGCCCGCACTGAACTCATGTATTCGAGCACACGGCTGCGCGCCCAATAGATATCGGTGCCGTCTTCGAAGATCACATTCACGAACGACATGCCGAACATGGATTGACCGCGCACGGCCTTCACTTTCGGCGCCGCGAGCAGTGCGGCAGAAATGGGATAGGTGACCTGATCTTCGACCAGATCCGGGCTTTGACCCATCCATTCCGTGAAGACAATCACTTGCACGTCGGACAAATCGGGGATCGCATCGAGCGGCGCGCGCATCAGCGACACCCAACCCCATGCCGCCATCGCTATAACAAACACGATGGTCAAGAAGGGTCTTTCGGCGTTCGCGCGAATGATGCGCGCGATGAGGCCGGTTTTTTGCTCAGCAGGCAGCGGCGCGTTCACGGTGCCGGGGCCTCCGTCTTGGGCACCAGATCCATGCCGCAGATTGGGCATTTCCCCGGCACTGGGCTGTGCACCTGCGGGTGCATGGGGCAGGTGTAGTAGGTGGTTGCGGGCGGCTTGGACGGTGGCTGAGGGGTTGCGGATTGAGCGGCAGCGGGTTTCATCACGCTCGCCGCCGCTGGCGTCTTCCTGCGCTGGGATGAAGCTTTCATCGCGGGCGGTGCAGTGGGTGCCATCTCGCCTTGCGGCATTGCTGCCGGCAGGGTCGAAGGCGCTGTGGGGCTTTCATCGCTACTCGGACTGTCCCAATATTTTGTGGCGGTGCTGATGCGCGCTTCGGCTGCAATCAAGAACGCACCAGAGGTAAC
>DATJEQ010000160.1:0-12962 GCA_035496495.1 Polyangiaceae bacterium | reverse complement strand
CACATCAACGACAAGAACCAAGTGCGGCTTGAGATCGACGAGGAAATCAGCAATCCGGGCGCGCCGATGGGTGCGTTGGGTGCCGTTCCGATTCAAAAGCGCACCGCCAACACCACGGTGATCGTTGATGATCAACAAACTGTGGTTATCGGTGGCTTGATCCGCGACAGCTTGACCAAGCAGCGCACCAAGATCCCAGTGCTGGGCGATCTTCCAGTGCTGGGTTTCTTGTTCCGACAGACTGCTACCACGAAGCAAAAATCCAACCTCCTCTTGATCCTCACGCCGTACGTGATTCACGATCAGAACGATCTGCGCAAAGTATTCGAGCGCAAGATGCAAGAGCGTCAAGAGTTCTTGGATCGTTACTTCGTGTTCAATTCCCAGTGGGAACCGCCCCGCGACTTTGACCGTGCGAATGGATTGGTGGAGGACATTCGTCAGGCGTTCATTCAGTTGGAAGAGCGCATGCGGCTTGAGGAAGAAAGCAAGCCCGCTGAGGTGCGTCAGCACGCGCCCAGTGCACCCATTGAGTTACCGGAGACAGTGGAGCCCGCCGACACCGGTGGTGGCAGCTCAACGCTGCGACGCGGTGGCGCTGCTGGTGGTGCTGCGCGACCGGCAAGCAGGCCGGCACCCGCGCCGCGCTCGCGCCCGGCACCTGCACCCAAGCGGTCAGCGCCTCGCGGACGCAGCCCACGCCGCACCGACATGCTTCCCGTTCACATCAATCCGATCGCGCGCAATGTGAACATTGAACAGAACGACGAGTGAATCCATGGAGCAAGGGCAGCGTGCAATAGCCGACATACTCGTCCGCCAAGGGGTGGTGGAAGAGGGGCCGCTGCGCGCGCTGTTGGCGGAGAATCCGGACAGAGGTGGGTTGCTCTCGGATTTGCTGCTGCAGAATAAGCTCGCCACACCTGAGGCGATCACGCGCGCTTTCGCGACGGAATGCGGCTACCCGTTTCTGGAAAAATTGACCGTGGATTCGATTTCCGTGCAGGCGGCGATTCGGCTGCCCATTGGTTATTCGCGCGGTCACAAGCTGTTGGTCACGGGGGAGACAGACGAGCAGGTTGAAGTGGTGTGCGCCGACCCGCTGGACACCAGTGCGATCGACGACGTGCGGGCCTTGTTCGGTAAACCGGTTCGCGTGTTGGCGGCTTCGCCGGAATTGGTGTTGGAAACCATCAACCGCGTCTACGAGCGCCAGGAACACGGCGGGGAACTGGAAAGCTCCGACAAGGCTGCAGAAGACGACACCGTCGACATTCTGGAATCCGACGAGGAAGCCCCCATTATTCGCTGGGTGAATGGGCTGTTCACCCAGGCGGTAAAAGCGCGAGCGAGCGATATTCACATCGAGCCTGAAGAAAAGGAAGTGATCGTTCGCTACCGCGTTGACGGGCAGTTGTACGTCGCGCGGCACGCGAGTCGTCAATTCATGGGTTCGGTGGTGGCCCGTGTGAAAATCATGGCGGGACTGAACATCGCCGAAAAGCGGCTGCCGCAAGACGGTCGTATTTCTCTGCGCATTGCCGGTCGCAGTATAGACGTGCGCGTCTCTACGGTGCCCACCAGTCGCGATTACGAGCGCATTGTAATGCGCCTGTTGCACAAGACGAACGTGTTGCTCGAATTGACCGAGCTCGGCTTTTCCGAGCGCGATTTCCAACTGATGGACGCGCTGATCAACAAACCCGACGGCATCGTGTTGGTAACCGGGCCAACGGGTAGCGGTAAGACCACAACGCTGTACGGCTGCATCAATCGCATCAACAGCCCCGATGTAAACATTCTCACCTGCGAAGATCCGGTGGAATACGAGATCGCCGGGATTCATCAGGTGCCCGTACAGCCCAAGATTGGACTCACGTTCGCCAACGCGTTGCGCGCGTTCTTGCGGCAAGATCCGGATGTCATCATGGTGGGCGAAATTCGCGATCGCGAAACGGCGGAAATTGCCATGCACGCCTCCATGACTGGTCACTTGGTGCTCAGTACGATCCACACAAACGATGCCGCGAGCGCGTTCACCCGCCTGATTCAAATGGGGATCGAGCCGTTCCGCGTACGTTCCACTGTGATTGGCATCTTGGCCCAGCGCTTGGTTCGCGTGTTGTGCAAAGAATGCAAGGCTCCATACCAAGCGACAGCGTACGAAATGGAGCAGCTGGGTATCGATCCAGAGAAGACGAGGATTCGCGACAGTCGCCACTTTGGCAATGCCTACCGAGTGATAGGCCTGGATCATAAAGTGCCGGGTTGGCGTGGCAGCGAGATGCCAACTTTTTATCGCGCGGTGGGCTGTCCTACATGCGATGGCAAGGGATTCACCGGGCGCCTTGGCATCTACGAATTGCTGATGGCGGACGATGCAGTGGGCGACATGGTGCTCAAGAGCTCTGACGCAAAGACGATTAAGCGAGCAGCACAATCCCAGGGCATGGAGAGCCTGCGCGACGATGGAGCGCGCAAGGTGTTGGCGGGCGTCACCACAGTTGAAGAAGTCATTGCCGCCACGCAAGAAGACGTCGTGATATTCGACGAGTGAAAACGGGCCATTATGGCTATCTTTCAATACACCGGAGTGGAGATCGCGTCTGGGAAAGTCACCAAGGGCTTTCGCGATGCGGACAATTCAAAATCGCTGCGCGCCCTGTTGCGGCGCGACGGTGTGATGCTGACCTCCGCCGAAGAAGACACCCATGCGCAGGTGCGCGAAAAGCGAGACCTGCGCCCGTTGGCGTTTTTGGCACGAGCGTCGACTACCGACGTGGCGGTGATGACGCGGCAGCTGGCCACGCTGGTGCGCGCAGGCATTCCCCTAGTCGAGGCGATTTCAGCCTTGATCGATCAGGTGGAAAAGGAAGTGCTGGTCAAGGTGCTGAGCGCGCTGCGCGAAGGGTTGAAAGAAGGTACCTCGTTCGCGCGTTGTTTAGAGCAGCACCCCCGGGTGTTCCCCCCCTTGTACATCAACATGGTTGCGGCCGGAGAATCCTCGGGCACGTTGGAGAATGTGCTGGAGCGGTTGGCGGATTTCATGGAGAAGCAAGCGCAGCTGAAAAGCAAAGTGCGGGCGGCGC
Source organism: Polyangiaceae bacterium (assembly GCA_035496495.1). Taxonomy (GTDB): domain Bacteria; phylum Myxococcota_A; class Polyangia; order Polyangiales; family Polyangiaceae; genus SZUA-265. The sequence continues at coordinate 9,873 of DATJEQ010000160.1, read as the reverse complement.
TGACCTACCCGGTGTTGCTGACCATGATTGCTCTAGCGCTGGTGGGCGTGTTGATGGTCGCAGTGGTGCCCAAGGTCACCGCGATCTTCGACAGCATGGGTCAAGAATTGCCTTGGTACACCAAGCTGTTGATCTTCGTCTCCAATACGTTGGCGAATTTTTGGTGGCTGCTCATCCTGCTGGTGGTGGGGCTCGTGTACGCGTTTCGCCGCTACACCTCGACACCGAAGGGGCGCATGGCATTGGATCGATTCCTATTGCGCGTGCCGATCTTTGGGCGGCTCAACATGTTGGTGGCCGTGGCACGCTTCTCAAGCACCATGGCGACATTGCTGGCTAGCGGCGTGCCGCTGCTCAAAGCGATGGAGATCGTGAGGAACGTGCTCGGCAATGTCGAGTTGGAAGAAGTCGTAACCAACGCGATTGGATCGATCCGCGAAGGCGAGAGCATCGCTGAGCCGCTCAAACGCAGCGGCCGTTTCCCGCCGATGGTAACCCACATGATTGCGGTGGGTGAGCGCAGCGGCCAGCTGGAGCAGATGCTGGAAAATGTCAGCGCCGCTTACGAGGCCGACGTGACTACGCGTGTTGCGATGCTGACGGCACTGCTCGAACCGATGATCATTGTGACCATGGGTGGCATGGTGTTCTTCATCGCGGTCGCGATTTTGATGCCACTCATGCAGATGAGCCAAATGGTGGATTGATGGCACGCCGCTCTACGGAAACTCGCATTTTCTTCCCGTGGGAGCACCGCGGTGGTCTCTTGCGTCGATTGGGTCTCAATCGGTTGCCTTCTTTCATGCTGTTCGCGAGCTTGGGGTTGTTCACCGTGCTGGTGGGAGTGCGAGAGCGTCGCCAGGCCGGGGAACGTCGGACGCGTGCCGTCATTGAGCAATACCGCCGCGCCATTGATGGCTACTTGGCGGCACACGAGGGCAATTGCCCTCGTTCACTGGCTCTACTCAAGGATGCGACTGCGGCCGAAACCGTGCCGAAGGACGCCTGGGGCCACCCGCTGCGGTTCGTCTGTCCTTTTACTGCTGACGATCAGATTTATCTGCTCAGCAGCGACGGTGCCGATGGAACGCCAGGCGGGTTGGATCGCATCGAGTGAATTGAAGAATGTACAGGGATCAACAGATTTTCGAAAGAACGGAGCGAGAAATGGACAAGAGAAGCAGTGTGATCATTGAAGGGCGCCGAGCGCAGGAAAGCGGCGTGACCCTGATCGAGGTGATGATCGTGGTGGCCATCATGGCCATGTTGGCGGCTGGCGTGGCATTCGCCGTGTTGCCTCGGTACCACGATGCTCAAATCAAGACAGCCAAGACCAGCGCCTCAACCATTCGCCAGGCGGTGCAATCGTGGCAAATGACGAACAACGAAACGAGTTGTCCCTCGATTACGGATTTGGTTTCGAGCAAGCAGGTCGATTCGGCTAACACCAAAGATCCTTGGGGCGAAGAGTACGCCATGACTTGCACGGACGACGAAATCGTGGTCACTTCCTCAGGCCCAGACAAGAAGCGTGGCACCAAGGACGATATCTCGATCCCTGAAGGTGCCGGCGCAGGGGCGCAGAGCCCCTGAAGTGAGGTGTGATGCGCGCAGTGCCTGCCCAATATCGACGGCGTGCCCGCGGGTTCACGCTGATCGAAATGTTGGTGGTGGTGGCACTGGTGGCCGCCCTGGTGGGCACTGTTTTGCTCGGCGCAGGCGCATTCACCGGTGCGCGGCTGCGCGCCGCGGCAGCAATGATCATGAACGGGGTTCGAATTGGGATTAACCGCGCCAACCTCACCGGGCACGCAACGCGCATGGTGTTCGATCTCGACGCCAAAACGGTCACCTTGGAAGAAACCAGCGGGCGCATGTTGATCGAAAAGAAATCAGATTCAGAGCCTTCAGCCGGCGCAGAGGGCCCCAATCAGGTGGAGCAGGACGCCGTTAAATCGGCTCAGTTGATTTTAGATGGCCCCCACGCGCCGCGCGCACGATTTAGCCCGGTCGCCGCATTTGTGGGCGAAAAGGGAAATCAATCGGGTCGCGAATTGGGAAAGGGAGTGCGCTACCTCGCCGTGCAGACAGAGCACGACAGTGAACCCCGCGTCGACGGGAAAGCGTACCTGTATTTTTGGCCTGGCGGCAGCACTGAGCGTGCAGTGATTCAGTTGGCACCAACGGGGGAAACTGAGGGGATCAGCGTTGTTGTCAGCGGGCTGACCGGGCGCGCTCACGTGGAACACGGGCTCAGTGAGCTATCACCCATCCTCGATGGCAATGGGCCGAATGAGGAATTCGGCGTGCGGGAGGAAAAGTAATGCGTTTGCGCAGCATTCTTGGCTTCACGTTGCTTGAGGTGATGGTTGCGATCGCCATCTTGGGTTTAGGGCTCACTACGATTTTAAGCACCCAGGTTGGCTTGTTCGCCAATTCATCGCACGCCGCGCAGCTCAGCGTCGCGACCGGGTTAGTGCGTTGCAAGATGAGTGAAGTTGAGGAGAAATTGTTGCGCGAGGGCTTCCCGGTGATCGATGAGAACGACTCGGGGGACTGCTGCGAAGACAGCGTTCAGCGCGATTTTACCTGCAAGTGGAAGATCGAAACCGTGCTGCTGCCCAACCCACCCGACAATGACGTGCTGGATCCGTCAAAGGAAGATCTCGACAAGGGGCCTTCGTCGGACAATCTCGGAGCACTGGGCGCGCTGTCGCAAATTCAAAATTCAGAAGGGGCGGTACTCGGTGAACACGCCGACTTGAACAGCGTCAGCAGTATTCTGAGCGGCGGCGATTTAGCCAATAGCCCGTTGGGCGGAGCTGCGGCGATGGGCGGCGTCGGAGCAATGGCGCCCATGGTCATGGGCATGGTTTACCCCGAGTTGAAAGGAATGCTGGAAGCGAGCATTCGTAAAGTAACAGTGGAGATCGACTGGCGGGAAGGTAGCAAAGATCGCGATCTGAAGGTCGTGCAGATCTTGACCAATCCGACACAGGGCGGAATCAATCCCGAGCTCGACAATGCCTTGGCCAACACGATAGCGCCGGGCGCAACCCCGACCACGCCGACCACGCCGGGTACCGGCACCACCATCAACACCAACGTGGGAAGCCAAGGGGGGCTAGCCAAATGATCCGGCGCCGCGCACTCACTGGCTTTACGCTGCTTGAAGTGATGATCGCCATCGGCGTGTTGGCGATGATCACGGTACTTTTGTATGGGGCGTTTTCGGGTCTCAAGCAGAGCAAGGACACCATTGAGCGCATTGACGGCCGCTACCACGAGGGCCGTGCGGCGATCCACCGCATGAGCAGCGAGCTGCAGAGTGCGTATCTATCTCTGCATTTGCCGATTGATCCGCAGTTGCAAGTGGTCGCCACGTCGTTTGTGGGCAAGCGGGATTCACCGGCCGATCGAGTGGATTTTAACACCTTTGCGAACCAGCGTTACGAGCGCGATTCGCACAAATCGGATCAGGCGGAAATCGGATATTTCGGCATGGCTGACCCCGAGGATTCCAGTCGCTTTGATTTAGTGCGACGCATCAGCGATCGGCCGGATCTTCAGCCTACCAAGGGCGGGCGGATTGAGGTGCTCGCCACGGACATTGAGGAGCTCAAGTTCACCTACCTGGACCCAACCACAGGTCAATGGTTGGACGAGTGGGACAGCACACAGGCGCTCGAACAAAACGCGCGGCTGCCGCTACAAATCAAGATCAGGTTGGTGCTCAAGGGCGGGCGCAAGCGACTGGGGGCCAGCCGACCTGACGACATTGAGTTCATGACCAAAGTCGATCTTCCGATCCAAAACCCATTGGCTTTTGCACGATGAGTACCCAATCGCTCCGCAGCCGTCGCTCACGCGCTTCCCAGCGCGGGATCGCGATCATCCTGGTAATGGCGGGCATCACATTGATGGCCATCATGCTCACCGAGTTTCAGGATCAGGAATCCGGCGATCTGGCCAGTGCAATCTACGAGCGCGATTCGTTGCGCGCTGAATACGCTGCCAAGAGCGCGGTGAACCTTGCCCGGTTGCTCTTGGCTTCAGAGCCCACCGTTCGCAAGACATTGGCGCCGCTGTTCGCATTGATGCGTGTATCTGCGCCACAAATTCCTATTTGGGAGTTTTCGGATCAGGTACTGGGGGCGTTCGGCGATTCGTCCGGCGTCGATAAGTTTCGCGGCTTGGCCCAGTTGGACATGACGCAGGCAAAGAACTTGGGCCTAGAGGGTGCTGGCTTCGACGTCATGGTGATCGACGAGGATTCCAAGTTGGATCTGAATCTCGCCGCGAAGGGCGACGCGTTTTCCGAAGATCGCGCTGGCGCTGCCATGCTCGGTTTGATCGGAGGCGAACAGTACAACACCCTGTTTGAGGGGCGTGACGCCGATGGTCAATTCTCCACCCGCCAGGATGTGTGCGGCGCGGTCGTCGATTGGACCGACCCCAACACGGACAAATACGGTTGCGACCCCCACGCGGGTACCGCGCAAACGTACGGCTCAGAAGACACCTATTATCAGATGTTGACCGATCCCTATCCACGCAAGAACGCGGCGTTCGACAGCTTGGAAGAGCTGCGCATGGTGCGTGGTGTCACGGAAGATTTCTGGTCGACCTTCGTTGAGCCGAACCCGGACGATCCCCATTCGCGCCCCGTGACGGTGTGGGGCCAAGGGGCAACCAACGTGAATACCGCCAACGCGCAAGCGATCTTAGCCATCGTGTGTGCGAACGCGCTGAACGCGCCCATGTGTACCGACATGCAACAAGCAATGCAGTTCCTGTCGACCGTCAATTTGGTGCGTAGCTTCACGCAGGGAGCGCCGGTGTTCAACAGCCCCCAGGACTTCATCTTGGCCATGAAAGGCCAGGGCCCAGTGGGTGAGATTCTGGCGGCAATTGGTGTGCAGCCCGTCACGTTTCTCTCAGACACCGACGCGATGAAGACCATTACAACCCAGAGCAAGGTATTCTCGATCTTGGCAACCGGGTATGTGAAAGGCCCGCATCGCGAGACGCGCGTGAAGATCCACGCGGTGGTTGATTTTAGAGGGGCTCCGGCGCCCAACGCGGCGTTAGCGGCGCTTGCAGCCGCCACGGGGGCCGGGGGAGCCGCCAACCAGCTTGCTGCGGCCGCAGCAGTGGCTGCTGGCGGCGCCTCAAGCAGCAGTGCCAACTTGTCACCGCAAGATGCGGTTCAACAGGCAATTACGGGGGCTTTAAAGGCAGATCCGGCCGGGAAAGTGATCTACTTTAGGATAAACTGACGCCCCCCGAGACCCGCTCGAATACGGATTTTTCATCTCTTAGATTGATCGCCTCTTTTCAATTCACGCCATGTCCAAACTGATCGGCATCGATATTCGCTCCAAATGCGTGCGCGTCGCCACACTGAGTGCCCGCATGCGTAAGGTGTCGATTGACTCGCTTGTGGAAGTGAGCCTTCAAGAGCATGAATCGACCAGTGAGGCCATTAAAAAGGCATTTGGTAATCTGGTTCTGCAAGGCGATCCTGTCGCGGCTGGGTTTCAGGGAGACGCCTGCTTCATTCATCGAATGGAGCTGCCCACCGCAGCCGGCAAGCGGCTGGCGCAAGTGATCCCTTTCGAGCTTGAGGCTCAGGTGCCCATCGACGTGGAGGAACTTGTCTACGATTACAGCCAACTCAGCTCATCCGCCGACGGGCTAATCGTGCTCGCTGCGGCGGCTCGACTGACTGACGTTCAGCAGCGCATCAATCTGATTCGCACGGCCCTTGGGCGCGAACCCGAGCGTATTTCGGTTGCAGGGTTGCCTCTCGCGAATCTCGCATCCGTCTCACCGGCGCTAGCGGCAGAGGGCCCAATCGCATTGTTTGACATGGGGGATCGTCGATCGGAATTGGTGATCTTGATCAAGGGTAAACCGGTGTTTGCGCGCGCCATTTCAGCGGGGGTTGAAGGGTTGCCGGCATCGGCGTCGGTGTTGGCGGCGGGCCTGAGGCAGACATTGGCGGCGTGGAGCTTAGCCGGCGGTGCCGAGATCACCGCGATCTACTTGTGCGGCAGCGGTAGCGCCGCGGCGGGTGCCTCCGAATACCTGAGTCAGGAATTGGCCCTCACGGTGCAATCGTTGCCTTTGGAAGATCTGGCCTTGCCCGCAGAGGATCCGCGTAGCCAAGGGCAACCCCAGCCCGTGCCAGCGCGCTTCGCGCGGGCGATAGGGATCGCACTGGGCCTGCGGGCGGGCGCGCGCGACATGGATCTGCGTCGCGGATCGCTCAGTTACCAACGTGGCTACGGATTCTTGAAAGAAAAAGTGCCGCTGCTTGCAGGCCTGACGATCGCCGTGTTCTTCAGTTTCCTGTTCTTTGCCTGGGCGCAGACGCGCACTCTGAACCACGAGCAACAACGACTCACGGCCCAGCTCGGTGCGGTATCGAAGCAAGTGTTGCACGAAGAGACGGTGGATCCAGAGCGGGTGAATCAGCTGCTCATGGATTTATCGGCCCCGGCGGACAAAGACCCGCAACCGACGATGGATGCCTTCGATGTATTGGTGAAGTTCTCAGAAGCGATCCCCACTGAGATCACGCACGACGTCGAGGAGTTCGATGTGCAGCGTGGCCACGTCAAAGTGTACGGCATTGTCGACCTTGCAGAGCAAGCGGAAAAGGTTTCCACAGCACTGAGTCAGCAGGAGTGTTTCGAAGGCGCAAAGGTCTCCAAGATCAGTCAGAAGGTGAACAGCGACCGTCAGAAATACGCTTTGGAATTCGAGGTGAAATGTCCTGAAGATCAGGCGAAGTCCAAGCCTGGTTCCTCGGGAGGGGCAAACGCTGACAAGGGCGACAAGGGCGCAGCGGGCGAGGGGACCACGCCATGAACTTCCAAGAGAAGATCGATCGACTGGCTCCGCGTGAGCGCCAACTGCTCGGCGTCATGATCGTGGTTTTCCTGGTCATGGTGGTATTGCTCATTCCGCTGGGGGTGACCAGCATGCTCAGTTCCAAGCGCGGCGAGATCGAAGAGCTCCAAAACGCGCTTGATCGCATCGAGGCACAACGCCCGTTGCTGGTGCGCCGAGAGCAAGAGCGCAACGCGCTGCTAGCAAAATACCGACAAGCTCCCCCGTCGCTCGCGAGCTATCTTTCCAAGATTGCCACCAGCAATTCGATAGAAATCCCTGAAATCAAAGATCGCCCGCCAGTACCTTACGGTAAGAAGTTCGAAGAGCAGTCGGTGGATCTGACGCTCAAGAAGGTGGGCTTGGTCAATCTGTCGAAGTTCCTGGAAGGGGTCGTCAAGGGCGGGTACCCGATTAGCGTCAGCAAGCTGAACATTCGAGGGCGCGGGGCCACTCCGGATTCGTACGACGTGACCACCACGGTGTCCGCTTACCGTCACTTGGCCGACAGTAAGGCCGCAAAATCAGGAGACGACGAGTGAAGCCGCTGCCGTTGCCCATCAGAGCGCTATCCCTTAAAGCACTACCCCCCAAGGGGCGGCTGGCTCTGCGCTGGGTGGGCTATGTGGCGGCGTACCTCACTGTGCTTGTGCTGTTCTTCTATTTGACCTTCCCCTTTGAACAGCTCAAGCGACGGATCATCACGGCCTATGCCGGCACGCTCAGCTCTCCGGCGAATGGCCATTTGGAGATCGACGACCTGAGCTGGAGTTGGGCCTTCCCCGGCGTCGTGGCCCACGGTGTTCGCATGGTTTCTATCGAGCCAGCCACGACGTCCGACAGCGAAGCGAAGACGAAAGTGATCACATTGGAGCGCCTCGCAGCGCGCTTTTCGCCCTTGATGTGGCTCTTCGGTACCAATGAGGTAAGTTTTTCTGCCACTGGCATGGGCGGGGATGTGAATGGCAGCTTCTCCAGTTCCTCCAAAGGACGTGAGTACACGGTGGAGTTGCACGACGTGTCGCCTGGCCAGTTGCCGATGATTGCGCAGACCATTGGCTTGCCCTTGGCCGGCACGGTGAACGGTGAAGTGCAGTTGGTCTTGCCGGAAGGAAAGGCCGCGATGGCTCAGGGCGACGTATCTTTCACGATGGACAACCTGGAAATTGGAGACGGCAAAGCCAAGATCCGCAACACGCTGGCGCTGCCTACCGCCCAAGTTGGCAAGCTGGAGCTCAAGGCAAGCATCACCAGCGGTCAGCTCAAGCTCGATTTACTCAAAGCAGCAGGCCCCGATTTAGCTTTGGAAGGGGAAGGTAAGGTGCGACTGAACGACAAGCTGCAACAGAGTACGGCCGACCTCGTTGTCAGTTTCGGCTTTACCGATCGGTACCGCATGAAGAGCGACGTCACCAAGGCGCTTCTGGGTGAACCGGGGTCGGCGGTGCCCTCATTGTTCGATATGGACCCGACACTGAAGCGCGCCAAGCGGCCCGATGGGTCGTACAACTTCCTGATGACCGGCACGCTGGACCGATTGCACTTTATCCCGACAACCCAGAGCGTGGGATCGCAACGTAATGCTCCCACCTCACCGGCCGCAACTCGCAAGACTCCCTCACCTTCCAAGAGCAAGCGCCCCCGATCGCTTCGGCCCGCTTCCGGTGCAGCCGACGCGGGCTGAGTAGGGAATCGCTCTAGCCGTCGATACCTAGCTGCAAGCGCTTTCGCAAATCGAAATACGTTTCGCTCACCGCGAAAAAGATCAGCTCGCGCAACCGTGCGTCTTGGGAGGGAGCCATTTCGGCGGCATTTGCCTGCGCGATGGACTCTGTTGCGACCTTGAGATCATTGGAAAGCAAGAAACCGACGCGATCGATCGTGAAGTCGATGGCCGCGATCCATTTCTTGAGATTGAGCTCGCTGGCTCCCTGAATCAGCTTTGCAACCAAACGGGTCAGATCGTCTTTTGCGGTAGGGGGCAATTGCTGCTGAATTGCTGCAAGCGCGTCGCTCACGGGGCCCACTAACTCTGCCGGGACTGGGAAGGCGGGAGAGTTGAACTTAACCGCAGCGAGCAACCAAGCCTTGAGCACCGTGCCCGAGGTCAGCAAATGGCGCAGTCTAAAACCGGGCTGCAGTAAACACAACGCGCGGGCGGCCACGAAGACAGAGGCTTGAGCGCTCGCGCTCGCGTCGAGCAATGGCAAACCGAGCGCTACTGCGGGCACGTCCGCAGGCAAGGGCACCACGGCCTCGGTTAAGTGGGGGCCATCGAAAACATAAGGAACCCCAAAGCCCAGGGCCTGCGCGGTGTAGACCACGACATGCGCCACGGAGCCCTCTGAATCACTGGTGTCGACGGCTGTTTCCGGAGCAAAGCCGAGTGCTTCCAAGGATTGCGCACGCCCTGCGATCACAATGCCTTCCAATGCGGAGAAAATCGCCGTGATCAGCTGATCGGTGTCAGGGTGGATCAGGGCCTGCCAATCGTCGTTAGACAGCGGCTCTTGCAGCGCTGCAGGGCCCTCGCTCTTCAGGCGTTCGTAGAATTGATCTTCATCCGGGGAGGAGAGGCCCAATGCGTTGAGCACCTGGCACAGGCACCAGGCCGCATCTGCACGACGCTGTTCGGTATACAGACGCCGCAGCTGCTTGTACGGCTCTGCCTGGAAAGGATCGTGGTGCACGCGCGAAAGGTGCAGAGCGATGCCCCGTTCGCTGTACAGTTCGCTGGAGGTTGCGTAGAGCTCGGTGAGCGCGCGAATGCAGACGTCACTATTAGGCTCAAGGGTGTGGGCGGCTTCGAAGGCGTCAATGGCTGCCGGAATCTGCTTCAAATCGTTCTGGTACAGGGACCCTAAGGCGAGAAAACTATTGAGCAATTCTTCGTTGGAGCCAGACGCTTGTGCGCGTTCCAGATTCTGAGCGAGCAGCTGCTCCACGGCTTCAAATCGAGCCAGCTTTGAGAAGAGC
>DATJEQ010000159.1:0-4319 GCA_035496495.1 Polyangiaceae bacterium | reverse complement strand
TCACTGAATTCAGGTTGATCGGTTTACTAGGCCAGCTGGACGAATTTATGGGGATTTGGGTGTGGCAATCGCCTCCTTTTGCCTACACCAAACCCTGGATAACCCCCTATTTTCACAAGAGATTAGCCTGTTGCCGCCGGTGTGTAGCTTGTTTTCACAATGTTCAGCCGCTGCGGATACTCAGGTTACGTGGACTCGCGAAAGGCCGGCAGCACGGCGGGTTCGAGTGGGTCCCAGAGGTTTGAGGTCACGAATACTGCTAAAAGCGCCACTGAATATCTAAAACGCTGATCATTTGGGGCAGACTGAAGCATTTAGAGGCGCAACAATTTTTTGAAGGTAGTGATTTAGAAGCACCGGATTTTGGCAACTGCGGTCACCTAGAACTTGAGGCAATTGTGGAAGAGTTGGGCACCTTAGAACGCAACCTGCTGGCGGCTTTGGCCGAGGCAGACGAGCCGACGGAGTCGGATCGTGAGCGAGTTCGAGGCCTGGTTCTCCAACGTGTCGCCACTGCCGCGGGGATCGCTGCGGCCACTTGGGCGGCAGGTACCTCTGGCGCAGCGAGCAACGTAGCAGCCGCCAGCAGTGTAGCCGCAACCAGTGCAGCAACTGGGGCTGCGAGCGTTGGAGTAGGTGCCGCTGGAGTTGGCGCCGCCGCTACAACCGGGGCTGGCGCAGCTGCAGCAACCAGCGCCGTAACGACCGGCGCGGTCGCAGTGTGGAAGGGTGCCATCGCCGCAAAGATCGTGGCGGTCGCGGTGGGCGCAGGGCTTGCTGGTGGGGCAGGCTGGTATGCGGTTCACGCAAGCACGTCGCCCAGCCATGTTTCAACTCCAACCAATGCGGCACCCGTGGTTGTCGAGCGCGCACTGGTGACGGCCGCGCCCGCAGCCGCGCCTCACGCACAGAATGCCGTGGCGCAGCCGGAAGCGGCGAAGCCCGAAACGGATACCGCTGCTGCGCATCACGCCGTCACGGCGCGAGCCGATCGTATTTCCGACAGACTAGGTGCCGACAGACTGGGTGCGGAGGCCGATCTGCTCAAGCGCGCTCAGCAAGCGATCAACAGCGGTGACAATGCGACCGCTCTAGCGCTGGCGCAGGAGCACGCTGCCAAGTACCCCAATGGTGTCTTGGTGCAAGAGCGTATCGGGCTACAAGCGATCACGCTGTGCCGCACGGGTGCTCACGAGCAGGGCGTTGCCGCGGCCACTCGGTTCCTCAAGGCGAACCCGTCGTCACCGCTCAGCGAGCGCGTGCGCAGCTCCTGCGATTTGATCCCTCAGTGAGTGGACCACTGCGCCGGCCACCGTGCCAGCGCTGTGTCGTGCTAGGTCTGCGCCGTGGCGCTACCCATTGAGCAGCACATCCCAGAAATCCTCAAGGAGCTGCAAGGACATCAGGCGCTGGTGCTCGAAGCGCCCCCGGGGGCAGGAAAAACCACGCGGGTGCCCTTGGCCCTGCTTGAAGCTGGTTTTCTCAATCGCCCTTCCATTGTCGTGAGCGAGCCGCGACGGCTAGCGGCACGCCTGGCCGCGCATTTCGTGGCGGAGCAGCTGGGTTCGGAGGTGGGCCAACTGGTGGGCTACCAGGTGCGTTTTGAAAACCGCACGGGGCCCAAAACCAAGATCTGCTACGTCACCGCGGGCGTACTCCTGCAGCAGTTGCTCGACCCCCTGAGTTCACAACCCAAGAGCGGCGCGCGCCCGTACGACGTGGTGATCTTGGATGAATTCCACGAGCGTCAGTTGGAGACGGATCAAATCTTAGCGCTACTCAAAGGGCGCCTTGCGAGCGACCCTGCGCTGCGCCTGATCGTGATGAGCGCAACGCTCAACGGCGAAGCAATTGCCTCATTTCTGGATTGCCCACGCGTGCGCAGCGAGGGCAAAGCCTTTCCGTTACGGATTGAACACGAATCCGTTCCGGACGATCGCCCGCTGGAGAAGCGAGTCAGCAGCGCCGTTAAGCAGGCCTTGAGCGATCAACCAGACGGCCGAGTCCTGGTGTTCTTGCCCACCGTTCAAGATATTGTGGCAGCACAGAGCACGCTCACCCCGTTCGCCAAAGGGGCCGAAGTGGAATTGCTGCCGCTGCACGGCGAATTGTCACTGGGTGAGCAGGCCCGCGCTGTAAAGCCTGCAGCGCGGCGCGCCGTGGTGCTTGCCACCAACGTGGCAGAATCGTCGATCACGGTGCAAGGCGTCACCGCCGTGGTCGACAGTGGGCTCGCGCGCATCGCGGTCGACTCCCCGTGGAGCGGGCGGCGCGAGCTGTGCGTTGCGCCGATCAGCCAGGCGTCAGCGACGCAGCGGGCCGGCCGCGCAGGGCGCACCGCACCGGGATCCGTTTACCGCCTTTTCAGTGAGCACAGCTTCAAAACACGCCGGCCGTATGAGGTCCCCGAAATTCAACGCAGCGATCTGTCCGACGTGTGGCTGCGCCTGTTGGGCGCTGGGATCGACAAGCCCGAGCAGATGCCTTGGATGGATCCGCCGCCTCCGGCTGCCGTGCGCGCGGCCGAAGACCTTCTGCAAGCGTTGGGCGCGACGAATGCGGCGCGCCAACTGACGTCGATCGGCAAACGCATGCTGCGCTTTGCCATGCACCCGCGATTGGCTCGAGTGATCGTCGCGGGAGAAGATCTGGGTGTTGGCGAAGAAGCAGCGCTTGCAGCCGCATTGCTGGCGGAACGCGATATTGTGCGCCGCGGCGCTGAAACCGCACATTTCGCGGACGATTCCGATATCCTGGCGCGCTGCGATCGATTTCACCAAGCTGAGTTCGAGCGCTTCAGTGAGAATTCACTCCGGCAACTCGATTTGTTGCGCGGCCCGGTGCAAGCGGTGGCCAGCGCTTACAAGTCGCTCTGCCAGCACCTGGTGCGTGGCACACCGGATGCCCCAGATCTCGATCCAGCGCTGCGCAAGGCGTTGCTCGCGGGGTTCATCGATCGGGTCGCACGCCGCCGGAGCCACACGGGTGCCGAGCTCATCCTCGCCAATGGTACCAATGCCAAAATTTCTTCGAACAGCGTCGTTCACCACGCGACCTTGCTCATTGCCCATGACATTGAGCAACGCGAACAGCACGGGAAGAGCGGTGGTGGCGTACCCTGGGTCAGCCTGGCAACCCGCATTGAACCCGAGTGGCTGCTCGATGACTACGCCCATTTGCTCAGCGACGAGCAGCAGCTGATTTGGAACGCGGAGAAAGAATGCGTGGAATCCCAAAGCCGTGTGCGCTGCGGCTCCGTCGTACTGGAGGAAAGTCGAAGCCGTGCGCAGCCTTCGGAAGCCACCAGTGCTGAGCTGGCCCGAGCAGCTAATGCGCAACGTGCGCGATTCCTGGGGTCGAGCAATTCCCTGGCCACTTTCATCACACGATTGATGCTGCTGCGCACGCAGCGACCTGATCTCACATTGCCCAGCCTAACACTCGACGACTCACTCAGCCTGTTCGAACAAGCTTGCCAGGGGTTGTCGTCATTTGCGGAACTCGACGAACTCGATTGGCCAGCGCTGTTCAACGATCGTTTGAGCGCCGAGCAACGCCGCGCGTTGGATCGCGAGTTGCCTCTCAGCATTGCGCTGCCCAGCGGCCGACCGTTGAAGGTGAACTACGAGCCCGACAAGTCGCCCTGGGTCAGCTCTCGTTTGCAAGATTTCTTCGGTATGAACCAAAGCCCGACACTGTGTGGAGGGAAACTGCCTTTGACCTTGCACCTGCTTGCTCCCAATCAGCGCGCAGTGCAGGTCACGACCGATCTGGCCGGCTTCTGGCAGCGCCATTACCCGGCCGTACGCCGCGAACTGATGCGCCGCTACCCCCGGCACGCCTGGCCGGAAGATCCGTTGACGGCAACTCCGCCGGTCAAGCCCCGTCGTTGATTCACAGACGCTTTTTCAATTGCTCGATCAACTGTAAAGCGTTGAGCGGAGTTGAGTTCTCCACATCAAACGCGTGTAACGAAGCAATGATCTCGCGTTCTTTGGCAGAAAGCGCTGGCGCCTGCTGGAACAGGGGCATTTGATTGCTCGGCTCTCGTTCAATGCCTTTGCTCGGTTTCACTCCGCCTTCGCCCTCGAAAGACTTCAACATCGCTTGCGCACGTGCCAACACTGAGGGCGGTAATCCCGCAAGTCGCGCAACGGCAACGCCATAGCTGCGACTCGCCGCGCCTTTCACCAAACGATGGAGGAACACGATATCGTGCCCCATTTCACGCGCGCTCACGCTGTAATTTGCCACATGGGGGTTGCCATCGGCCAATGCCGTGAGCTCGTGGTAATGCGTCGCGAACAGCGCGCGACATT
>DATJEQ010000158.1:0-4935 GCA_035496495.1 Polyangiaceae bacterium | reverse complement strand
TCTTTGGTGAATGCGCTCAGCCAATCGCGGGCAGATTGTGAGGATTTCTTGATCATCTCTGCGTGATCTTGCGGCATGTAACCCACTTGCGCTTCGTAACCCCATTCTACGGTGCCGTTGTCGGCTGGCACCTGGTTTTGGATCAGACGCAGGAGGGTAGTTTTGCCAATTCCGTTGGGGCCCACGATGGCGATCTTGTCGCCGCGGAACACCGAAAGATTGAAATCCTTCACGATCTGCTGACCATCAAAGGACTTGCTCAGGTTGTTGACCGTGAGCACTTGCTTGCCGCTTTGACGCTTTTGGTCGAACCGGATGAAGGGGCGTTGAATGTTGGAGCGTTTCAAATCCGAGAGTGCCTGCTTTTCGCGCTCAATTTGCTTGGCGCGCGACTGCACCTGGCTGGCTCGTGAACCAGAGCGAAAGCGCTGCACGAACTCTTGCAGCGCGGCGATCTTCTTCTGCTTCGCTTCGTTCGCCAGCTCCAATGAGCCGCGGCTTTCGGCTTTCGCCGTCACCATGTCGTCGTAGTTGCCGGGATAGATGATCACGGTTTCGTAATCGATATCGGCAATCTTGGTGCACGCTTCGTTCAAAAAGTGGCGATCATGGCTGATCACGATCAACACGCCTTCGAAGCTGAGCAAAAAGCTTTCCAACCATCGGATGCTGCCGATGTCGAGGGTGTTCGTCGGTTCGTCTAGCAGCAACGCGTCGGGCTTGCCGAACAGCGCTTGCGCCAAGAGCACGCGCACCTTGTCGCCGCCTTGCAGCGTGTCGAGCTTCTGGGTGTGCACAGCGGCGGGAATGCCCAGGCCTTCGAGCAACTCAGTGGCTTCCGTTTCCGCGGTGTAGCCGTCTTCCTCGGCAATCGTGAGCTCCAGCTCGCCCAAGCGATTGCCGTCCTCTTCGCTGATGTTGTCGCCTTTGGCGAGTAGCGTTTCTTTCTCGCTGAGCGCTCGCCACAGTGAATCGTTGCCCATCAACACGACATCGATGATGCGATTATGGTCAAACTGCGTGTGATCTTGGCGCAGAATGCCCAGGCGCTTGGGCCGCTGCACGTGGCCAGACATGGAGTCGAGCTCACCGGCCACGATCTTCATGAAGGTGGATTTGCCGGCGCCATTGGGGCCAGTCAGGCCGTAGCGCTCGCCCGCGTTGAACGTTACGTTCACGTTCTCGAACAGCACTTGCGCGCCGAAATTCATGGTCAGATCATTGACGGTGATCACGGTGCCTCAATTCCAGCCAAGCGAGGGGTTCGCAGGGCGGCGCAAGCTAGCAGAGCGCCCAGGTTTGCCCAGAAAATTCGGGCCAAGATTCGGCACCAGTGGGGGAGGTGGACCGCCCGGGGCAACCCCGCTAGGCTGCCGCTCGGGCATGAGCATCACCGCGGGCGAATTCAAGTCCACGCTGGCGCGTTGGCCCAGTGGGGTTTCGGTTGTCACTGCAAGGCAGGGTGAGCGGCTCACCGGGATGACGGTTTCCGCTTTCTGCAGCGTTTCATTGTCACCCCCGCTGATTTTGATCTGCGCCGCCAACACCTCGGAGACCTGCGCGATGATTCAGGGCTGCGGGCGCTTTGCGGTGAATGTGCTGGCCAGCGCGCAGCGTGAGATTTCGCAGCGCTTTGCCGACCCCGAGCTTGAGGGTCAGCGATTTGACGACCTAGAATTTCACTTTGGCAAGAGTGGGATGCCGATCTTGGCTCAAGTTGCGGCAAGCCTGGAGTGCAAGCTCGTGCACAATTCCGTGCAGGGGGATCACCACGTGCTCATCGGTGAGGTGGAGCATGCCGAGCACAATGATCGCAGCCCGTTGCTCTTCCACCGAGGAAAGTATCACGACCTTGCGGATTGAAGCGAAGGGCGGGGAACGAGTCATGAAAATACCAAATGCCGGGATGGCAGCGCACGGGATAGAACTTTGCGGCGCGCTATGCGTAGCGCTGGTGCAACTGAGTTGCTCTAGCTCATCGAGCGGCGGCATGGCCGACACGAGCGTGCATCCCGGTTGCATGGTCCCCGGCACTTACGTTCCAACGGCCAAACGAAGCACGACCAACCCCGGCACCTGTCCCGCTAACACCGAGCTTCTCCTGCAACGCGAAGACATCGTGATCCCGGCCACGGCGATGGCCTGTTAAGCGGAGGACTCCACCGGGACCAGCACCGGATCTTGTAACTTCACCTACACCTCGACCTCAACACCCTACACAACCGAAGTGCACACGATCGAGCGCGTCAGTTTGCAATCCTGCGCGGGCACAACCGGGAGCAACTGCACAATAAACTACGACGTCGTCTACAAAAAGAAGCCGGCGACGGCCGACGCGGGTCCATGAACGAGACTATTGAGGCGCGTGGATTTTTCGGCCGCGGTGGAAGTTAGCGTCGCATTCGTAGGCTTGCTCGCTGGCATGCAGTCCATTGCGATTTGCGGTCAAAATGAGATCGATTTCAGTCTCCGACCCGTGATCGCCGCATGTGATTACGGTGTAATGGGCTATGCCGGATGAGTTTCGGAGCGCGTCCCACGCGGGTCGCTCCGTAACCAGCGGCTTGCCAGGCGTTTCTCCTGTGGTGAAGGCATGGAGCCTCGGTTGAGATTTCGAGATGCCGACTAGAATTGTGTCGGAATGCCCGCAAGGTTCAGTACCGATTTGAAGCACAAATTCCGTGGCGCGGCCGTCATGGTCGAAATCACCTATGTTCATGATGCGAACGAGCGGTCGGCTTGTAATCTCAGTGTTGCTGGGTGGACCGAAGACGTACTTGTCGACATCGCTTTCCAAAACGGGCCAGCGTTGGAGAACTGCCCCGTCTACCCCACTCTCCATAGCTGGGTTTTCAGCGCCCGCGAAAAAAGGAGTTAGTGGCAACCTATCGTCGGGCAATTCGGATCGAACACGTACCAAGTCAAGTTGAGCCGTTTCGCCGTACTGAAATCCGATGCAAGGGCAGGTGAATTCGAGGTTGTCACAGATAGGCTGCGGGGGACTCTTCCACACAAGGCGCCAGGTTTCTGATTTGCCGTCGACTACGACCGTTTGCTCCTCGCGGATGATCGGCACGAAGGACGCGGTGCCAGTTTTGGAGCTTGCCTGCCTATTCGCTTCAGCGGTCGGAGCTTCCGCTTCGCGATAATTGTGAGCCGGAGATCCCTTGGGCTCATGCGCGGCATTGGAGTGCGCAGTCGACTCAACCTTGGTGGGCGGTGGGCTGGCGCACCCGATGACCCAGGCGAGCGCGGCACTAAGCGGCGTGACCCTTGTTCTCATGCTTATTTCCTAACTATCAGGTGGCGTGACGCGGAGGTAGGCCGACCGAGGCATGCTAGGACCATGCATTTTTCCCTGCGATGCAATCGGGGTGCAATGCGCGAGCGCCGGGTTGGGCTCTATGCTAGGCAAGCGCCCGTTATGAGTCGGATTTATCGGTCGCTACCACCTAAGGGCACGAAGCTGGGGATCGCGTTTTCTGGGGGGTTGGATACGCGCTGCGCGGTGGCTTGGCTGTCGCGGCAGGGGATTGACGTGTACTGCTACACGGCGGATCTGGCTCAGCCGGATGAGGACGACGTTGCGGTGATTCCTCCTGTTGCCAAGACGCACGGCGCGCAAGAGGCGCGGCTGGTCGATTGTCGGGAAGCGATGGCTCGCGAGGGCATTGTGGCTATCCAATGCGGTGCGTTCCATCTCGCTTCTGCGGGCAAGAAATACTTCAACACCACGCCGCTCGGCCGCGCGGTGACGACCACCGCTATCATTCGCGCCATGCGCGAAGACGACGTGCACGTCTTCGGCGATGGCAGCACTTACAAGGGCAACGACATCCAGCGGTTCTACCGCTACGGCATTTTGACCAATCCAGCGCTGCGCATCTACAAGCCCTGGCTCGATCAGCAATTTGTGGATCGCTTTGGCGGTCGTAAGGAAATGAGCGAGTATTTGATCGAAGTGGGTCTGCCGTACTCCATGAGCACGGAGAAAGCTTACTCCACCGATTCGAATGTGCTGGGCGCGACGCACGAAGCGAAGGATCTCGAATTTTTGCACAACGGCATCAAGATCGTGAACCCGATCATGGGGGTCGCGTTCTGGAAACCCGAAGTCAAGATCGATGCGGAAGAAGTCACACTCACTTTCGAGAAGGGCGTGCCGGTTGCGATCAATGGCAAGCGCTTTGAGCGGGCAATCGATTTGATGTTGGAAGCCAACAAGATCGGTGGGCGTCACGGACTTGGAATGAGCGATCAAATCGAGAATCGCGTGATCGACGCTAAGAGTCGCGGCATTTACGAAGCACCGGGCATGGCGCTGCTGCACATTGGCTATGAGCGCCTCTTGAGCGCGATCCACAACGAATCGACTTTGGATCTGTATTTCACCCAAGGGCGACGGCTTGGTCGCTTGCTGTACGAAGGCAAGTGGTTCGACCCGGAAGCCCTGATGCTGAAAGATGGGCTCTCGCGTTGGGTTGCACCCAGCGTTACTGGGAGCGTAACGCTCGAATTGCGTCGCGGCGACGACTACTCAATCCTGAAGACGGAAGCGGAATTCATGATGTACGGCCCTGACAAGCTGAGCATGGAAAAGGTGCAAGATCCGGTTTTCTCACCAGAAGATCGAATCGGCGCCCTCGAAATGCAAACGCTCAACGTCACCGACAATCGCGAGCTGCTGCTGCACCACTTGAGCAGCGTCAACAAGCTGCCCCAAGCCGCTGAAAATCCGCTCGCGGGGTTATTGGGCGCGGCCTCTGCCGATCAAAAAGCCAAGAAATAAGGCTGCGTTTCTAGGACAATGGGGGAATGCCTCCCAAACCTGGCCCCTCGTCGCAAACGGACGCTCAAGGATACCTCGATCATCGACTCAGGATCGTAGAGCTAGCGCTGGAGCCTGTGTGGAGAGCAAGCAGCTGACGTTGCGGC
>DATJEQ010000157.1:0-10780 GCA_035496495.1 Polyangiaceae bacterium | reverse complement strand
TTTCGCTCATCTGCACCACGTGGACGGCGTAGGGGGCAATGCTCATGGGCCAGGCAATGCCGTCTTGATCGTGGTGCTGCTCAACGGCTGCGGCAACCAACCGCGAAACGCCAATTCCGTAGCAGCCCATCACCAAGATGCGCTTCTTCTGTTCTTTGTCGAGGTAGTGCGCGTCCATCTTGGCGCTGTAGTGGGTGCCCAAGATAAAGATGTGCCCGGCTTCGATGCCGCGGTATTTCTTCAGCGCGCCGCCGCATTGCGGGCAGGGATCGTCGTCGTTCACATTGCGGATTTCTGCCGTCGTGGCTTGGTAATCGCGGCCGTGCACCACATGCTTCAAGTGGGTGTCGTTGCGGTTCGCGCCGCAGATGCCATCCGGCACACAGGCCGCTTCCCGATCGACATGGATCTTGCCTTGGAATCCGACGGGCCCTGCGAAGCCCACTGAAGCGCCGGTAGCCTTCTCAACCTCAGACGCGTCAGCGAGGAAGACTTCCCCCACACCCACACTGCGCGCGAGCTTGATCTCGTTGACTTCATGATCGCCGCGCACAATCGCGAGTACCAATTCCTTGCCCGCGCGATAGACCAGGCTCTTCAAGAATGAGGTGGGGCTTGCCCCCAAGAATGAAGAGACTTGTTCGATGCTCTTCTGGCCAGGCGTCGCCACGGTCTCGGCCGGGGGAACAACAGCAGCGGGTGCCGCCGCAGGGGCCTTCGTGCGCGCGACTTCCGTGTTGGCCGCATAGCTGCACTTTTGACAAGCGACGATCTCGTCTTCGCCGGTGCTCACCAGCACCTGAAATTCGGCACTCTGCGAGCCGCCCATAGCGCCCGAATCCGCCGCCACCATGCGGTAAGTCAGTCCAGTGCGATCGAAAATATTAGTATAAGCAACGCGCATCGCTTCGTAGCTTGCCGCTGCACCCGCCTCATCGGCGTCGAATGAGTAAGCATCCTTCATGGTGAATTCGCGACAGCGCAAGAGCCCCGCTCTCGGTCGCGGCTCATCGCGGAATTTCGTTTGCACCTGGTAGAGATTCTTCGGCAGATCGCGCCAGCTCTTGATCTCGCGACGCGCCAGATCGGTGATGATTTCTTCGTGGGTCGGCCCTAAGTGGTAATCACCACCCTTGCGATCTTTCAGGCGCAGCAAGGTATCGCCAAACAGATCCCAACGCCCCGTTTCCTTGAAGTATTCAGAAGGCAGCATTGCGGGCAGCAGCAGCTGCAGCGCCCCGGCCTGGTCCATCTCCTGAGTGATGATCCGTTCAATTTTTTGCAACACGCGGAAGCCGAGCGGCAGGAAGCTGTAGATCCCGGCGCCGATGCGTCGGATGTAACCCGCGCGCAAGAGCAGCACGTGGCTGGGCGTGATGGCGTCGGCCGGGACTTCTTTTACTGTGGGAATAAGGGCGCGCGAATACCGCATGATTCATCGGGGCTTACCACGAATGCGGCAGGCCACGAATGAAGAAAAACCCGGGGCTTCTCGGCCGATTACACTGCGACGTTGAAGTCCCGCAGCGCAGCATTCAAGCTGGTTTTCTTATCCGTGCTCTCTTTGCGCTGGCCAATGATCAGGGCGCACGGCACCAGGTATTCCCCGGCGGGGAATTGCTTCGGGCGTACCCCGGGGATGACCACGCTGCGCGTCGGAATCCTGCCGCGATATTCCACGGGCTCTTTGCCAGTGACGTCAATGATCGCCGTGGAAGCGGTCAAGGCAACCCCCGCACCGATCACCGCCTCTTGCTCGATCAACATGCCTTCCACCACGATGCAGCGCGAGCCAATGAAGCAGCCGTCTTCAACGATCACCGGTTGTGCGCCAGGCGGCTCAAGCACGCCGCCAATGCCGACGCCTCCGGAGAGGTGGCAATTTTTTCCGATCTGGGCGCAGGAGCCTACGGTGGCCCAAGTGTCAACCATCGTGCCCGCGCCCACGTAGGCACCAATATTGACATAGCCCGGCATCACGATGGCGCCTGGCTCAATGAAGCTGCCATAGCGCACCGTGCCCGGAGGCACCACGCGCACGCCGAATTCCGGCAGATTCTTCTTGAGCGGGATCTTGTCGTTGAACTCGAAGGGCGGGCTCACCATGCGCTCCATCGGCATGACGGCAAAATAAAGCAGCACAGCCTGTTTCACCCACGCGTGCGTCTCCCATTTGCCCACCCCCTGCTGCGTCGCAACGCGCACGGCGCCGCGATCTAATGCGGCGACCACGTCCAGCACCGCCTGTTTGTGCCCTGGCTCTTGCAACAGAGTGCGATCGGCAAAAGCGTTCTCAATTCTTGTGCGCAACGGTGCAAAGTCCATAGGCAATGCCTAATGGTGCCCCGCTTTGGGAACAATCAGAAATCGCGGCCCGGTGCTCAATGCTCGCAAGCGGCGGTCAATTGAGCGGCCAGGAAACGAGAGCGTGTTTTGGGTCCTCCCACCAGGTGAGCTCAGAGCCGCATGCGGTCGTAGCCGTCTTGCAGCAGCGCTCACTGGCATCAATCAGGTGGGGAATGGCCACTTCAATTTCGATGCCCACCAAATGTTCACGCGTGATGCGAAAGAGGAACCCAGGATTCAGCGTGCTGGCAACCTCTACCGCGCACGGGGTTTGCCCGCCGTCACTGACAAAGCCAACGCTAGAGGCCAGCACCAATGCCGCGACCTTTGGCTTGACCTTAATTTCGTGCTGAGCCAGTGCGATCATCATCGTGACGCGCACCGTGCGTTCGCCATCCTGCAGATTGGCATCTTTGGTAATGCCCTGAGCAAGTAGGCTCTTGATGTCAATCAGTACCGGTTCGCTGAGCCATGCCTCTTTGAGCAGCTCAAGCGATACCAAGGCGCCCTCCAAATCAGGCAACAGTGTGCGAGCAACGCGTTCCAACTCGATGCGGCGTGCGGCATTGATAGGTTTGGCCGTGTGCAAGGCGGCGCTCAGCGCCTGGCAGCGGGAGACCAAGGTGTGGAGCAACGTTCCTGCTGAACCATGACCAAAGGCGTCTTCCAAGAGTGGGACTGCGCGCTGCGCGGAAGTGATCAATCGGCTGCAGCTGGCTTCAACATCGGGCAGAGAGCTATTCAAGCTGCGCGAACTCACCGTGCGCGAGCCGAGCAGCGCGCCGAACCCCTTGATCGCGGCCAGAGCATCGCGCACCTGACCATGCGCTTGTTTCAAGGCAGTGCCGCGCAACTCGCCCATGGCGGATCAACATGAGCCGGCTCCTTTCATTCCGCAAGGCAACACGGCTGCCACACTCCCGGCAAATGCTCACGAAAGATCAGCAAAGTCGCGGAGGTGGCGCACACCGGCGGGTGCACTCTGGTGATGCGCGGGCAGCGCTATCAGCGCCGGACGCGACTGATTTCGCTCTCAGCGAAGAAATAGGCGACTTCCTGACGGCCGTTGTCAACGGAATCTGAGCCGTGCACCGCATTCTCACCGACGTTGGAGCCGTACAATTTACGCACCGTGCCGGCTTCCGCCTTTGCCGGATCGGTGGCGCCAATCACCTGCCGATAATGGGACACTGCTTCTTCTCGCTCCAGCGCCACCACCACGACGGGGCCGCGCGTCATGAACGCCACCAAATCGGTGAAGAACGGCCGCTCGCGGTGCACCGCATAGAAGCCTTCTGCCACTGCGCGAGATAGCGTCAGCTGTTTCATGGCCAGGATGGCGAAACCCTCATCGAGCAGTCGCTGCACGATGTGCCCTTGCTTTCGCTTCTCAACAGCGTCGGGTTTGATGATGCACAGTGTTCGTTCGATGCCCATTGGTCCTCTGGTGATTCCTAAATGAAAGTTAGCGCGCCCGTTACAGCATGCTGCGCAGCGTTTCCGCCATTTTTGCCGGGGAAGGGGAGACGCGGCTGCCTGCCGCTTCCAGTGCGGCGATCTTGTCGTTCGCGGTGCCTTTACCGCCGGAAATGATGGCGCCCGCATGGCCCATGCGCTTGCCGGGAGGCGCAGTGCGCCCCGCGATGAAACTCGCGACCGGCTTCTTCATGTTGGCCTTGATCCAGGCAGCGGCGCGCTCTTCTGCGTTGCCGCCAATTTCGCCGATCATCATCACGCCGTGGGTGTCGGGGTCGTCATTGAACAATTTGAGCGCATCGATGAAATCCATGCCGGCTACTGGGTCGCCGCCAATGCCGATGCAGGTCGATTGCCCCATGCCCAGTGACGTGAGCTGCCCCACTGCTTCATAGGTCAGCGTGCCGGAGCGCGAGACAACCCCGAAGTGCCCGGGTTTATGAATGTGACCAGGCATGATGCCGATCTTACATTCGCCCGGGGTGATGATTCCCGGGCAATTGGGACCAATCAAGGTGACCGCGCGGCCCTGCAACGCGCGTCGCACACGCACCATGTCCATCACCGGAATATGCTCGGTAATGCAGATGACCAAGCGACATCCCGCGTCCGCTGCCTCCAAGATGGAATCCGCAGCGCCCAAAGCGGGCACGAAGATGCACGAAGTGTCGGCGCCTGTTTCGCGCACCGCTTCGGCCACGGTGTTGAATACCGGCACAGAGATTTTCTTGTCGCCGGGGCCTGTGGCTTCGAATTTTTCCCCGCCGCGATTGGGAGTACAGCCGGCGACGATCTGGGTGCCGTAGGCAATGCACTGCTTGGCGTGGAAAGAACCAGCACCGCCCGTGATGCCTTGGATAACGACGCGCGTTTGCTTGTTAACGAGAATACTCATTGGGAAGCCTTAGGATACTGCCTGCACGACTTTACGTGCTCCGTCGTCCATGTTCGTCGCGGCGATGATAGCCAGGCCGCTCTGTTCCAAAATCTTGCGCCCCAGCTCGACGTTGGTGCCTTCCAAGCGCACCACCAACGGCACCTTGAGCCCCAGCTCCCGGGTTGCGGCCACGACGCCCTCGGCGATCAAATCGCATTTAGCAATGCCACCGAAAATATTCACAAAAATTCCCTTAACCTTGGGGCTAGAGAGGATCATGCTGAAAGCCTTGGCGACCTGTTCTTTGGTGGCACTGCCGCCCACATCGAGGAAGTTCGCGGGGTTGCCGCCGTTGCTCTTGATGATGTCCATGGTAGCCATCGCGAGGCCTGCGCCATTAACCAGGCATCCAATGTCGCCATCGAGCGAGACGTAGCTCAGGCCCGCTTCATTGGCCTCTAGTTCCACTGGATCTTCCTCGTCTTTGTCCAGCAACTCTTCCCATTCGGGGTGCCGATCGGAAGCGCTGGCATCGAAGTTGATCTTGGCGTCCAGCGCGACGATGTCGCCGCTCTTGGTGACGATCAGCGGATTGATCTCAAGCAGTGAGCAGTCTTCTTTTTCGAACAGTTTGCCCAGCTTGCTCACAATGCCGACGAATTGCGCGACGGTTTCTTTGGGCTTGGGGCTTCCGCGACCAATATCAAGGCCGTAAGCGAGTTTGCGCGCTTGGTACAACCCCACGCCGATCACGGGATCGAGCGTTTCGGTCAGAATCTTCTCCGGCGTTTCTTCAGCGACCTTTTCGATCTCAACGCCGCCTTCGCTGGAAGCCATCACCGCAATGCGGCGGCTCTCACGATCCACCACCAGAGCCAGATACAGTTCGCGGGCGATGTCCAACCCTTGCTCAACATAGAGTCGGCGCACCGTTTGCCCCTCGGGCCCCGTTTGAATCGTCACCAGTTTGATCCCGAGCAATGACTGCGCGGTCTTGCTCACGGCGTCTGGGCCATCTTTGATGACTTTAACGCCGCCCGCTTTACCGCGACCGCCCGCGTGGATCTGCGCTTTGACTACAACGACGCTGTTGCCCGTTTCGGTGATCAGCTTCTTTGCAGCCGCAGCGGCTTGTTGCGCATCGAATGCCGCGATGCCCTGTGGCACCGGGATCTGATAGCGACGGAAGATCTCTTTGGCTTGGTATTCGTGAATTTTCATGGCGTTTTCAGCACGACATCGACAACTGCCTGCACGCTTGCCGCACTCTTCTTGAGCATGCTGTTCTCTTCGTCGCTCAGTTTCACTTCCACAATTTTCTCAACGCCGCCCTTGCCGACAACCACGGGCACGCCCAGGTACAGATCCTTGTAGCCGTACTCGCCGCTCAAATACGCGGCGCAGGGCATCAGGCGCTTCTGATCGAGCAGGTAGGCCTCTGCCATGGCGATGGCGCCCGCAGCGGGCGCGTAATAGGCGCTGGTGCCCATCAGGCCCACAATTTCGCCGCCGCCTTTGCGGGTACGCTCAATCAGTTGCTGCAATTTGGCGCGTGGGATGAGTTGCTCTGCCGGCACGCCGTTGATCGTCGTGTAGCTGAGCGCGGGCACCATGTCATCGCCGTGGCCACCGAGCACCATCGCGCGCACGTCTTTGCTGCTCACGTTGGCTTCAGCGGCGAGGAACGACTGAAAGCGCGCGCTATCCAGCACGCCGGCCATGCCGATCACGCGCTCAGCGGGAAAGCCGGTACGACGCTTCAGCTCGTACACCATGGCATCCAGCGGATTGCTGATAACGATGACGAAGGCATCGGGGCAATGTTTCTTAATATTGTCGGCTACATCGCGAATGATGGGCAGATTGATGGTCACCAGATCGTCGCGCGATTGACCCGGCTTGCGGGGAATTCCCGCAGTGACAATCAGCACATCCGCACCAGCGCAATCGGCCCAATTCGCAGTGCCGGAAACGTTCGCGTCGTAACCCACCAGCGCCGCAGCTTGCTGCAAATCCAGCGCCTTGCCCTTGGCGAAGTTTTCTTTGGCGGGAATGTCGAACAGCACCACGTCGCCCAATTGTCGCTGCACCACCAAGTGCGCGAGCTCGCCGCCAATGTTGCCAGCACCAATCAATGCAATCTTGCGTCGTTTCATAAAAATCCTCAGAGAAAAAACTCAACCCATGTGTGAAATCACAGCTTGCCCGAATTCCGAGCACTTCACTTGCTTGGCGCCTTCCATCAAGCGGGCGAAATCGTAGGTCACGGTCTTGGCGGCAATGGCGCCGTCCATGCCCTTGATGACCAGCGCGGCCGCTTCTTTCCAGCCCATGTGACGCAGCATCATCTCGCCGCTCAAAATCACGGAGCCGGGGTTCACTTGATCCAACCCCGCATATTTCGGCGCGGTGCCGTGGGTCGCTTCGAAAATCGCGTGCCCGCTGAGGTAGTTGATGTTGCCTCCCGGCGCGATGCCAATGCCGCCCACTTGCGCGGCGAGTGCGTCGCTCAGGTAGTCGCCATTCAGGTTCAGCGTGGCGATCACGGAGAATTCCGTGGGGCGCGTGAGGATCTGCTGCAAGGTGATGTCCGCGATCGAATCTCTGATCAGCAGCATTTGCTTGTAACGGCCGTTGCCATGGCTTGAAAGCAGCGCCTTAGTGGCCGCCACTTCTGCACGTAACTCAGCCTGCGCTTCGGGTGGCGCCATGTCGTACCCGGGCTCGATCATCTTGGCGTTGGCTTCGTCGGTCAGATTCGCGTCCTTCTCCAAGTTGGCGAGGATCCAACTTTCGCGCTCGCTGACAACTTGCGCGCGAAATTCGCGTTTGGCCAGCGCATAGCCCCAGTCACGGAACGCACCTTCGGTGAATTTCATGATGTTGCCCTTGTGTACTAGGGTGACACTCTTCTTCTTTTCTTGCAGCGCGTACACAATGGCCGCGCGGATCAGGCGCTCACTGCCGTCCTTAGAGACGGGCTTGATGCCAATACCCGAGGTCTCCGGGAAACGGATCTTCTTCACGCCCATTTCGTGTTGCAAGAAGTCGATGACTTTCTTCGCCTCTGCAGTGCCTTCGGCCCATTCTACGCCCGCATAGATGTCTTCCGTGTTCTCGCGGAACACGACCATGTCGACCTGCTCGGGGCGACGCACCGGGCTGGGCACGCCGGTGAACCAGCGCACGGGCCTTAGGCACACATAAAGATCGAGCTGCTGGCGTAGCGAAACATTGAGCGAGCGAATGCCCTTGCCCACCGGTGTGGTCAGCGGCCCTTTGATGCCCACCAAATATTTGCGGTACGCTTCGATGGTTTCATCGGGCAGCCAAGTGTCGAATTGGCGTTTGGATTTCTCACCCGCGAACACTTCGTACCAAGCGATCTTCTTCTTGCCGCCGTACGCCTTAGCCACTGCGGCATCCAAAACGTTCTGCGAAGCGCGCCAGATGTCAGGGCCGGTGCCGTCACCCTCGATGAACGGAATGATCGGTTGATCGGGAACCTGGAGCGAGCCGGAGCTCGACATGGTGATGGGCTCACCGGATCGGGGAGGGGGGAAATTTGCCAAGCGGATGCCTCCTTGAGCGCCGTGGGCACACGGTGCTGCGGGCCCGTGCGCATAGTTCAGTAGCCCTAAGGCCACAACGCCTTATCTCCGGTGCGGCTTCCGTCCGAAGCGGACGCCCAGCTGCGGTATTTCTCGAACGTTTCGGGGCCCCCACTGTCGCCGAGCGAGCCAATGCGGACCACAGCACATCTGAGCAGGCCGTGTTCCCCGCCAGTCCCCTGCGTCTTGCTTGACGAAGCGGGGGCTATCCGTCATAAGTCCGCGCTCCGAAAGCGGGCGCACCTTGCGCCGGCTCCCAACAACAGGTTTGCGGCAATGCCCAAAATGAAGACCAATCGCGCTGCATCCAAGCGCTTCAAAGTGACCGGCAAGGGCAAGATCCGCAGGCCCAAGCAGGGCGGACAACACGGGATGATCGGCAAGTCGCGCAAGCGTCGCCGTCGTCTGCGCGACAACGATATGGTCTCCAGTGCCATGCAGAAGCGCGTCGCGATCATGCTGCCGTACGGTTGAAGACGAAGAGTTTGAATTTAGAGAAGGAATCAGGAGCTACCCATGTCTCGCGTCAAACGCGGCCCCAGCCCACGCCGCCGCCATAAAAGGGTGTTTGAGCAAACCGAAGGCTTCTTCGGTGGTCGTAAGAATCGCTTCCGCGAAGCGGTTCGCGTTCTCGCCAAGTCCTGGGAGTATGCCTACAGCGGTCGTAAGCAGAAGAAGCGCGATTTTCGCAGCCTGTGGATCCAGCGCATCAACGCGGCCTGTCGCGAGTGCGGGACGACTTATTCCAAGCTGGTCGCGGGCCTCAAGCGCGCCAATATCGAGCTGGATCGCAAGATCCTTGCGGATCTGGCCGTGAACGACGCCGCGTCGTTCAAGAAGATCGCCGAAAAAGCCACTGCCGCCCCTTGATCGCGGGCCACCTGCACGGCGGGGTAGGGGCAATGCATGAATTGCCCCTACGAAAGATTCGCGTTTTGCGTCAGCATTGCGGCCGTTGAGCGATGTCGGATGTAGCGGCACAAATTGAGCAAGGCTTAACGGCGCTGGGCGACGGCTTCGTTGCGCGCTTTGCTGCTGCGCAAACTGAGCAAGATCTGCGCACGATCCGCGCCGAGGTGCTGGGCAAGAAAGGGGAGCTGACCAATCTGCTGCGGCAGATGGGACAAGTGTCCGCCGAGCAACGCAAGCAAATCGGCGAGCGCGCGAATGCAGTGAAAGCCCAGGCTGAGACGGCGTTCGAAGGGCGCCTCGCCGAGTTGGCCAAGGCGGCGCGCGAGCAGGAGTTACAAGCACCGCCCTTCGACTTGACCCTGCCGGCTCGGCCGCTGCCGCGCGGTCACTTGCACGTCATCGGTCAAGCGATGGACGACATCTTGGATGTGTTCGCGTCGCTCGGTTTTCAAATCGGCTGGGGCCCCGAGGTGGAGCTCGAGAACAACAATTTCACCAAGCTCAACTTCCCCCCCGATCATCCCGCGACAGACATGCAGGATAGCTTCTGGGTAAAGGTTGACGGCGCCGCTCAAGACGCACGGCTGCTCCTTCGTACTCACACGAGCACAGTGCAGATCCGCGAGCTGTCGCGACACCGCCCGCCGCTCGCCGTCGTCAGTGGGGGCCGCGTTTACCGTCGCGACGATGATGTCACGCACTCGCCCATGTTCCACCAGATCGAAGGCTTCATGGTCGACGAGGCCGTGAGCTTCGCACAATTGAAAGGTGTGCTCACCACATTTGCAAAGCGCTTGTATGGCGAGAGCGTTGCGGTGCGCTTTCGCCCCAGCTTCTTTCCATTCGTCGAGCCTGGTGCGGAGCTCGACGTCGATTGCGTGTTCTGCAACGTTACCGATGGCTCGCGTGCATCCTGCCGTGTGTGCAAGGGCAGTGGGTGGTTGGAGGTGCTCGGCTGTGGCATGATCCACCCGAATGTGCTCGAGGCTTGCGGCATCGACGCGAGCAAGTACACCGGGTTCGCTTTTGGCCTGGGCGTCGAGCGCGTCGCGATGCTGCGCCACGGAATTCCCGATATTCGCCTGCTGTTTGAAAGTGATCCGCGGTTTTTGGCTCAATTCTGAGGTGCTTGACGCTGAGCGCCCGCATCCGCTCCGTCGCCATACCGCAACGCGTTGCTTTCCCTTGCGGCATGTTCACCGCGACAGTGCGATCAGGGTTCAGCGGGGCGCGCGGCACAACTTGTGAAGCATCAGGCCTTACAGTGAAGCTACCCGCGACTGGGGTTGACGAAGTGGGGCGCGGGCCCGATGTTTAATCGAACGGCTGATCTAAGCCGCGTAATCAGAGCATTACCTGCATAGAAAACGCAGGCTCTGTGCACTTACTAGAGTGGAGCGTCGTGCCCTGGCGCAAGGTCCATCCGCACTGGAACTTGGTTGGCAACTTAATCCATAGATCTCGCAGTTTTTGCACCTTTAGCCGGGGGTCAGCTTACAATTCGACCCCGCTTGGTCGTTCACCATGGATGAAAGGACTGGCCCAAAACGGATAGCTT
>DATJEQ010000156.1:0-15217 GCA_035496495.1 Polyangiaceae bacterium | reverse complement strand
GCGCGCGGATCGAATCGTTCACGCCGGAATAGCTCGCGATAGTAAGGAACATGCTTGCCGGCGTACGCCAGCAACTGCCGCAGATCGATCAGCTCATACCTCGCTCGTTCTTCAGCAGATAGCCATTGACTCGCTTCAAGGTAGCGCAAGTGTTTCAACGTATCGCGGTGACGAACCAAGCGCTCCCATCCGGGCATGAGAATAGTATTGAAGAACCCGGCGTAGGCGCGGTCGAGCAATGTCGTCGAACCCGCGGATCGCACCGCGACTCCCAAAGAACGGAGCTGGGTATCTGGGCTAAGCATGACCGGGTGAACACAGCAGAGCTGATGCCAACTGAATGCTGACACACTGCGCCGCCTCAAGCGAGTGATCGTGACTTAGGAATAGGAGTGAGGCGAGTTTGCGTGAATCGTGGCGTTTGTGTCGTGGATTCACGTCAACGATTCGCGCAATCACGATATGTCGCGGATGCGACGCGCCTTCATTACCTTGTCCATGTGCTCGGCGATGCTCAAGCGGTCAACGTCAGCAATCTCAATCAGATGCACCGCTTGCTGAGTGTTGAAGCACCAGACGGGTCTGCCCACCGCCCTCACGCTCTCGGTATGCTCCGGTAACCGGATCTGCAAAGTGATGAAAGAAGGCATGTCTCCCCCAGACACCAGTCTGCCTCGGTCCAGCACAACGCCGGTAGTTGACAGCTCAATCGCGCGGCATTCCGACTGAAATACACGATCCTGCGCAGATACACTGACATCTGTACGAACTCTGTGACCCAGTCGACGTGGCATGGTGAGCCTCCAGAAAGAGGGTGGGCCCTTACGCGGCACATGCAAGCATTGCTAACGCTGGTTGCCGTCAAACCGGGCAAGATTCGGCGGTCGAGGTAGCAGACTTAACTCTGCACAGTGTGTCCGCGTTCGGGCGCAAGGAGTCAGCCTGATTTACAAGCACTAATCAGCAGGAACGCACTGGCATATGCCTTGCACAGCAAGAAAGGTGTGCATTTTCGATCCATTTCCCATGCCCCGCTTGTAATCGCAGGCTTCGTTCTCATTCTTGGTTGTCGCACCCCAGTTGAGAAGGCGAATGCCGATTCAGGCGCTGCCAACGGTGGCGTTTCCATTGCAGGCGGCACGACGGGCGTACGAGGAGGAGAGAGCACTGGAGGTCACGGACAGGGCGGCAGCATGAACGGCGACGCCCGTGGCGGCGATGCGGGCCACGGGGGCGAAGGCGGCGTTGGGGTTGTTGATCGTGACTCAGGCGCTGGCGGTTTCGACGCCGGCGTTGGCGGCACGATGGGCAGTGACTTCGGGGGCATGAGCGGCTCGACAAGTTCAGCCGCAGGCAGTGGTGGAGAACCCGGGTCTGGTGACAGGGATGAGGGTGGAATCGTCGATGCGGGTGGCGATACAGCGGACGAGGGTGGCGTCATTGACGCTGCTGCGGGTGGCAGCAATTCTAGTGATGCTGCTGGCCAGGATGCGGGGGGCCGCGGCGGTACCGCTGATGATCGAAGCTGTGCCGATCTCACGCCGACCTGCGGTTCATCCGGGAATGTGAGCTGCTGCGCGTCGCCGATTGTGACTGGCGGCACCTACGCTCGCAGCAACGATGCGACTTACCCGGCGACGGTGAGCGACTTTCGGTTGGATCGATACGAGGTCACCGTGGGTCGATTCCGCAAGTTCCTGTCTGCCTACCTGCAGAACATGATCCTAGCTGGCAGCGGCAAGAATCCGAACGATACCAATGATCCCGGCTGGGACAGCGCGTGGAATGCCAGTTTGCCAGTGGACGACTCAGCATTGCGAACAGCAATTGGATGTAGTCTTACGTGGACTCCCACCACTGGGCCAAACGAAAATTACCCAATGAATTGTGTCGACTGGTACGAGGCGAACGCATTCTGCATCTGGGACGGCGGACGGCTGCCGAGCGAAGCGGAGTGGAATTACGCAGCCGCAGGCGGAAGCGAGCAGCGCCTGTATCCATGGGGCGCTGCCGAGCCTGACTGCAGCTACGCAAACTACTTCGGCGCAGCAGGCCCGGACTATTGCGTGTGGGTGCCTGGGCCTAACGCAATCAGCAAAGTCGGGTCACTGTCGCCAAAGGGCGACGGCAAGTGGGGTCAGGCGGATCTCGCAGGCAACCTCCAGGAATGGATTCTGGATTGGTACGCGACTCCGTACGCACAGGTTCCCTGCGTGGATTGCGCCAACACCGCGGGGACGCCGCCCTGGTGCCCTTATCCTGACGCACCGTGGTGCAATGAGCCTGCGCTCTATCGGGTTATCCGTGGCGGGGACATTGCCGTTACCGCACCAGGCCTGATCACATCGTACCGCGATTACGAGCAGACATTCCCGACGACGCGCAATAACATCACTGGTTTCCGCTGCGCCCGAAGCGTGCAGTGAGCAGATAGGGGCAGCAACGGTACTTAGTCTGGCATGTAGGTCAATGTCGGTATGAAGTATGCATCCGAGTGATCGTAGTCCAAAGGAAAACTCACTATGCCACTTCGTTTCCCCCTATCGCGAGCTCAACGACACGCTCAGTTCCGCAGGGAGCAGCTTGAAGAACAGACGGAGCGCCCGGCGGTTTGTATTGTGGAAGATGACCAAGACATGTTGACCACGCTGTCAGGCGCCTTACGAGACGACGGATACCGCGTGTTTGAGGCACCGGATGCTTCCCATGTCGTCGAGTGGCTGTCGCATTTCTGGGGCCCAATGAACACGATCGATGTGATCATTACCGATCAAAAGATGCCTGAAACAACAGGGCTCGAGTTGCTCGACAAGTTGCGTCGCAGAAATTGGCCCACGCAAGTCATCCTGATGTCGGCATTTGCGGACGACACACTGCGCCGAGAAGCGTATCGGCTAGGTGCTTCTGCGGTAATGGCCAAGCCTTTCCTGCTTGATGATCTCATAGGCGAGGTCAACCGGTTAGCTCCTCCAGGCTGACAGACGCTCGCGATCTTAGGTTTCACATCCTGAGATCACAAAGGTGCCAGGTCTCGAATTGAGCCCTGGCATTTCCGCCTCAACGAGGCGACCGCGTAGCACTCAGTCCACTTCGATTGTGGGTGAGTGTGAATAGGGCAGACGGTGTTCCTAGTCTTGGTCTGGAACTTGCAGCCTTGAAGAATATCATGCGATCAAATCTGTCTCTAATAGCTACATTACTTCTCAGTGCATGCGGTCCGCCCGCTAAGAGTGAGATCGTCGAACTCCCTTCTCACCATCCCGCGGCTGGCGGCGAACGGTCACTTCTCGACGCCGGGGCGGATAGCGGAATGGGCGGTGGCGTGGGTGGCATAGGTGGCATGGGTGGAATACCAAGCGCTCCAGCGATCCAATTGGTTGCTGACACTGTCACAGTAGTGGGCGTTACCAACCAAGGGTGGGTCGTATTCCGAGACGATAGCGCGTTGCGTGCCGTCGAGGTTGGAGTTGTGAACCCGATCACTCGGAGCCCAAATTCTGTCCTCGCTGGCGCGGGCGAACTGATCAGCACGCGCCCGGGCAGCGTTCTCATTCGTGGAAATGTCGTCTTCAATTGGGCTGACATGGATTGGGTCACTGGCATCGGTAGCCTATCGATTTGGTCCGCAGGCGTAGGCACCCGCGATATTGGTCCGACGCCGTACTCCGAGGGTTTGATCGCAACCAGTGAACAGGGAACTACTATTGCCTACACGACTAACAATTTGGCTCACACGGCGGATCTGACGCTCGCGACAAACAACTTTGAGGCGCCCCCTCAAGTGCTCATCCCGGCGATGGGTTTAGGCTCAGAAACGACCTGTGCGCCGAGTATCGGCTTTGTCGGCGAAAGACTATTCGTGGGTTGGTGTCAGGTCGACAGCAGGGTTGCGAAAATCGAACGCTACGAACTCGTTGCTGGACATTGGCAAGGCACGCTGATCGCCAGCGATTGCTTGCCTGCCTGGTCGGCTGACGCCACTGGAGAGCACGTTTTCTATCAGTCGAGCGATTATGCCGCCTACGTGGCCGCGCAAGGCGTAGCGATGCGCATCGACTCTGGGGTGAGCGGAGGGTTTTTGCTGCCAGATGCTTCGGCGGCCTTCTACACCGTGGGTGATCAGTTACGTCGTACAAGCTTGCCCGACGTGAATCCGATTCCTATCGTCACCAAAGGTTACTCGCAGCCGGTCGATTTTAGTCCAAAATTCGGCACTGTTCTCTATTCAACCATCGTGACTTACACGGACGGCACCCAGCGCGATCTGCGACTGGTGCCCACGGATGTCTTCAATCCGGAACCAATTGCACTTGTTGCTGATCCCGTGGCGGCGCTGCCGCGATCAAGCATCACCCAAGATGGGCGCTACGTAATGTACTTGACCGCAATGACGCCAAGCGGCGGATCCCTGCATGTCGCGACGATCGATGGCACAGAGCGGCTGGTTCTCCCCAACGTGGTTGAAGTGGTCGCCGCGAGCGGGAGTACGCTTGTGTTCACCGACAGCTCGAGCGATCCAAATCTGTATCCGGTGGTGATGGACTTGAAGACGATTGATCTGGCTACCGAAACCGAACCACGGTTGATTGAAGCGAAGATCCTGGATGGGCATAGCTTTCAGTTGGATCAAACCCGAGAGAATGTCATCTACGTCCGTTCGGGCCTCGACTCAGATGCGTCTGCGGCCGAAGGACAGGGGCTGTTCGTGAGGTCGATTCGCTGAATTTGAGAGCGAGCGAAGATGCACACGGCCCAGTCATTGCGTTCAGCGCGTCGCCCCGTTATCCCCCTGCCACTGGAGGTAACCCAGCGGTTGCATTTTCTGGATGATCCCAGTGGTTCATTTAAAGGGGTTGAGTTTGAAACTGCGCCGACCGCTGTGTCATTGGCAGTGATCAGTGTACAGCTCAGTACGTTGCGAGTATGCATCGCTGACAGCTCAACCCGCCTTACCCGGTACTCATTGTATCAACGCTTTGAGCTCAGTGAGCGCGATGGGAGTCCGCTCTTGGGTGCTCGGCGGCGGGAGGTGGAGCAACTCTTTCGTGAGGCATTGCCAGCGTTGCCCGTGAGCTAGACTACCTCACGGATTCAGGGATGTCGGAATCAGTCGCAGGGGGGCAGCGCCGGATCATTGTAACTAGAAGTGGCCGTGCCAGTGCTTCGACTGCCCCCGCTGGACACGCTATTGTTCACTCCCGTGCCACCGCCAGCGCCTGAAGTCTTCGTTGGCTTGCTTGCGGGCGGAGTGCTCGACGGATCTGCGGGGGCAGTACTGGGCGGAGCACTCGACGGAGCACTCGACGGGCTGGAAGGCACAGTTGTAGGGCTCGACGGATCTGCGGGGGCAGCACTGGGTGGAGTACTCGACGGGCTCGGGGGCACAGTTGCAGGTGGAGTGTTCGAGGGGGTCACAGGCTCGGTGGCGGGCGGAGTGTTTGCTGGCATCGTAACCACGGTGCCAGTTTGGGTCACCGTGAAAGCTAGGACGCCCTCCTGTGAGAGTTGGAAGTTGCCACCTTGGCTGATGCTGATTGCGATACCCCGATCACTCGGCTGCACTGTAACGGAGTAGCCCATACTGCTCGGCTGAACATCGACCACAACATGATCCGCGGCAACGCCCGCGGCCACCGTGTAGTCAACTGCCGAAAGCGTCGAGTTCGCCGCGTGATCCGTTGGGAACAACACGATCTGTTCACGCGCTGCATGCACTTCCACACCGGCGGCGTTTCCTGTGAGCGACGTTATTCGCGTTTGATCGGGTACCACCGGGCCGGTTGTCACGACGCTCAGCCATTCTTGAGCAGCCCCGCCACCATTGTGCGCTTCGATGCGCGTGATCCCTCCCGGAAGCGACACATTCTGCACCAGGGGGTCAGCCGGCAGCAGCAGGCGCAAGCTCCCTGTCGTCACGCCATTAGACGAAACATCGAAGCGGCGTTGGGTGACGTCTTGGACAACCACCGCAGTAGGGGCAACCGGCGTGTGGAACGCCATCCAACGATCAGCGCTGGCTGATGCGACCATCGTGCGGTCAAAGAGCACAAAGGTTCCTGGTCGCAGGTAGACCAGGTCACGCTGATACGAGGTCACCGGATGGCTCGATGAGGACCCATATTGGCCTTCAAGGTTGGCTGCGCGCACTCGCACGTAGCTGCCGCCGTCCTCGAAATGCTCCAGGCGTGCGTTAGAGTCTTCGGGGCTTGCAGAGTTCTGGCCCGGAGCGTTCGAATTTGCAGGGTCATCCACAAAGAACGTGTTGTACAAGCGGCGCCCGCCCCCGCCCCAGCTGTCGGTGTACACGAAGTCTTCGCCCGCAGTATTCGCTACTTGTGGGATCCAGCCGGTCGCGTTGACAATCACCGGCTCGGCGCCGATCACCACGCTCAACCCTCCGGCATTGAACATCTGTTCGCCGGAATCCGGTGCGTCGATGTAGCGACCGGCGCTGAGCGCCGCCCAGCTGGCAGTCGATTCCCAACTCGATCGCATGGCGACGTGCCCAGGGCCAGTCGCTGCATAAGAAAGTGGCCTGGTCGTGTAGCTCGACATGGGGTGCGACGGATCCCAATACAGAAATTTCTGCCAGGGCTCGCGATCGTCTGCTCCACTGTGGGCGAGAACATCGGCCGCAACTGCTTTAGCGATGGGTGCTTCCGAATCGCCAAGTTCAGCGAGAACAGTGGCAATCGATGTGTAAAGCGCGGTGGATGGCGCGAGTTTATAACCCGAGCGCACCGTGCCCTGATCGTCCATATGATCGAACGATGGCCACATGAAGTAGTTGAGGTATTCGGCTTGTTGTCGTCCTTGAGGAAGTTCTGAGTACCAGTCCAGATTCTTCCCCGTTTTTACAGCCCACAACCCTTCTGCGATGCCACGGACTGCGCGCGGACCGTACTGCCAACCCTCGGGCCAGCCTCCTCCCTGCATGTACGCCGAGTACTGCGGCTTGACCAACTGTCCCCAAAGGCGGGTTTCGACATCGCTCCAGTATGCGGTCGCGTTGGGGTTGTCTTGCTCCGTTGCGATCGCCGTGTACGTCTTCGCCAAGAAATAGCCGATGAAATAATTCGCGATGGAATCGTTGTTGCTGAACCCACTTTGATCGTACCAATCGATCCAGGTGTTGAGCGCCGTGACGACTTGCTGTTTCACTGCCGTCGTAAGTTCGGGCTTCAACCAATCATAGCCGAGCGCCATCCCAACACCGTAGTTGCGAATGCCGTAGCCGCTGTCGGTCGAAGGTTGGGCACCACCGGTATTCGCGGGTGTGGACATTGCGGCAAGTACGCTGCTTCCCGCAGCCGCGTACTTCAGGGCGGCGGTGTCGTTGACCCCCTTCATTGTCCGGTAGCACAATCCCAGTGCGACAATCGCCGCGAGATAACCGTCGCCTTGATAACCCTGTCCAATATTGGTGCCGTCCGGGTAGGCGTTGCCGTTCGGGGGATTCACGGTGCCAGTGGTGTAGCCGTCGCACTGCGCCGCAAGCTCGGTCCAAGCGCTGTCGTTTGCTACTGCGCGCGCTTGAAGCCGCGACACAAGGCTCTCCGTTAAGAACAAGCGCGACGATGTCAGTGTTAACGCAGGGCTCTGACTTTGGGGACGGCAGGCCGAGTCGATGTTTGATCCACCACCGCAGGCTGCGACGAGCACCACGATCCCGCCAACAAGGTAGTTCGGCCATGAGCGTAGTGTGCTGTTGGATTTTTTCACGTTCACTCCTTTGATTTGCTTTGAACTTTTCAAGGAAAGCGCAGACTTTCGCCACCGTCGGATTCATTCGATCCGGAATTTGGCGCACCAATTCACACGGAAGCGGTGCTTGTCACGCTTCGATCACAACGGCGGTTGCCGGCGTTACCCTGGAAGGGTCGTGTCGGTTTCAACTGGCTGTTCTGGACAAACTTTGTGCGCGTAGACCCTGAGCAGGTAGGGGTGTTGCATCTGTTAAGGTGCAGATCAACAGATGAATCGTGGGGCGTCCCAAGGTCTTGCGAAAGAGTAGCCAGCGTCAGAGGTGAGGCAACACAAACCAGCGTTCGAGGATAGAAAATGTCCTACATGTGGGTGTCTCGTGCCCACGCGGTCGCGGATGTTCGCAGGAGAATTAGGCCGATCTTTCCATATTAACATTAAGCTGCGCGCAGAATTGCAACAGGACAAGATGACGCGATCATTGAAGTGCGCGAGAGCTAGTGAGCCATCGTCAAGGGAAAAGGCTGACTCTCAGACTGGCACGGTGCCAAGGGGCGTTTTTGCCCGGTGTGGCTCTTTTGTGTGGGCACTGCTGCGCTAACTTTTGCTGCGAGTGTCGCAGTCGCCAGGGACTTAGAGTGCGAGTGCAATTAGCACTAATGTTATGGTCAAACATTAACCGCAGCGGTCGCAAATCAGCGCTATGGATAAGATCCATCATGTCCAAGCTAAGAAGACTCCGATCCGCAATGCTTGAATCTCACCAGGAGAAGACGCGCATTTTTGTGGTGGATGATGATGATGATCTTCGTATGCTGGTTGCGGCACACCTGAGAAGGTGTGGTTACGACGCGACCGAATTTCAAGATGGCGAAGCGCTATTGGATTACGTGGGCAGCTTGATAATGAGCCGCACAGATGGCGTAAGGGCCACTGACATGATTCTGCTGGACATTAAAATGCCGGGCTTCAGTGGTTTGCAGATCCTCACGAGTCTGCGCCATGCCAAATGGGTGAACCCAATCATCATGGTGACTGGGATGCGCCGCGATGTTGAGGACAAGGCATTCACGCTAGGAGCGACGGCGTTGGTCCGTAAGCCTTTCGACATGACGGAGGTAGTCAAAATGCTCAAGCGAGTGGAACGTCACATCACGCCACCTATCTACGCAGGCAGCGGAGGCGTCAGCTACCAGCTGAGACCATTTTCTATGTGATCCGGTTAACCATTTGGAATGAACCCATGTTCAATGCTCAATACTCACCTCCAGATGTAATTCACGGCCCCGGCGAGCAGTTGGGGCTCGCGTTCCTGGATAACGAGACTTTGCTCTGGCAAGCAGTCTTGGGATGGGGAGACCCGGTCGCGTTGCGGTCGCTCGCAGACTCGCTCGATGACGTTGAGGACGAAGAGATCGGCACGGGGGACTGATCCGATCTGCGCTGGCACAGACGTTGCGTAAGAGCAGATGTGCCAGCGGTCTGTCCTGCTGGCGCGTAAGGAAGACCCTGATGTCAAATCTTGAACAAGTCCGCCGTGGATTGTCCAGCCTGGCTTCGCTCGGCCTGCTGTTGTGGGTGAGCGGCTGCCTCTCAGCAAAAGCTGATAACGCCAGCACAGGCGGCGCGGAAGGTGTTGTGCACCCGGTTGCTAGCGGCGGTCGTGCTGCGGTTGCACAGGGGGGTGCTGGTGGCGGTGGCAATGGTGGCGGAGCAGGTGCCCCATTCGCCTGTGAGAGCACTGCCGAGACGAATACGATGGTGGCAGTCGCCGCCGGTGATTTCATGATGGGCTGCAATGCAGCCATTGATTCAACCTGCAACCCTAACGAACAACCAGGACACGCCGTGACAGTCGGCGCGTTCGAGATAGACGTGACGGAAGTGACACAGGATTCTTACACGACCTGTGTCAACGCAGGTGTGTGCGCCGCACCTAGTTGCGAATGGGATTGCGCTGCGACGGGTCTCCCCGCAAGCTGTCTTGATAAGAGCCAGGCCAAGGCCTATTGCGGCTGGGCCGACAAACGCCTGCCGACGGAGGCAGAGTGGGAAAAGGCAGCGCGCGGCAGCGACGGGCGGATTTACCCTTGGGGTAACAACGAACCGGATTGCCAGCTCACCAATATGGCCGGCTGCGCTGACCAGCCAGAGCCCGTCGGCAGCCATCCGAGTGGTGTGAGCCCTTACGGCGTGCTCGACATGGCGGGCAACATGGTTGAAATGGTCGCTGATTCTTACGATGCCGAGTACTACGCGACAGCTCCAATAGTAGATCCGCAAGGGCCGGTTGACGGCGATCGGTATGTTGGTCGCGGGGGTGGTTTCAAGAGCACAGCCGAATGGCAACGGACCTCTGTTCGAGATTGGTACGATCTTGCTGACACGAGCTCAACGCTTGGGTTTCGCTGCGCGCGCTGATGATCAAGTGCACCCGTTCGGTGCGAGTACCCGGATGAAACCGCCCGAGGTTGCAGTCAGATCGCCGTCCCTCGAGAGAGCCACTTGCCGGATGCAACCGTTTTCGGGAGTCGTCTTCACGCGGTAGCGTTGACCGGGCTTGAGCCCAACGATCACGACCAGTGCGGCCCCATCCAGAGCGATGCTCCCCGTCCCGGAGGCGCTCGCGAACAAAATAGCGGTCGACCGCTTGTCAGCGCGGCCGAATGCACCTTCAAGCCCCTCACCGGTGACGTGGGTAGCGGCAGTGGATTCCGCGCCTGCGCTGTCGACGGTGATGAAGCTCAGGAACCTGCGCGCTCGTGCGCCAGTTGGACTCTTGACCTCGATGCGCCACATCGGACCCCAAGGGTGGTCGGCTCGGTGGGGACCTTCACCGGTCGGCGTTGGTTCACGGAATGCTTGTGCACTCGTTGCGTCCGGTTCGAGCATGTGGATGTCGACGCGCGATGCGCCGACCACTGCGCTGGTCAAAATTCCGGTGATCTTGGGGTTAGTTGTCAGATGAGCGGCCCAAGTGACACCCACCTCGGGTCGATCGACCAGCACGCGATCATCGATCACCAGCAACGAAGGTCGCACATATACCAACGTGCGCGAGAATTGGTTGACCGAGCGCTGTTTGCATCCTTCATCTGCACATTGTGGCGCGTACGCTTCACCGATGTCACCCACTGCAACAACGACCGCACCGTCGTCAGCGAAGCGAGCGGTCTGCACATGCTTCCCCCACACTCCCTGATTCGGTGAATAAGTGATCACCCGCCCACCGTCATCGATGAGAAGCGTATTGTGATTGATAGTCGCTGAGCCCTCGGAATCACCCCCGTCAACCAACAGACCATCGCTGCCGCGCCAG
Source organism: Polyangiaceae bacterium (assembly GCA_035496495.1). Lineage (GTDB taxonomy): Bacteria > Myxococcota_A > Polyangia > Polyangiales > Polyangiaceae > SZUA-265. Next base: position 4,194 of record DATJEQ010000156.1, on the reverse strand, counting down.
AGTTCGAAGTGACCCTGATCCTTGTCTTGATGGTCAGGGGTAAGCCAAGGGCCCGCTTGAAACGATGCCCACACCGCTGACTTCGTCCAGTCGCTGCGCATGAAGGACAACCCTTGTCCAACCAGATGCAAACTCGTTGCCGCAGTCTTGCGCGGATCGCGCAAGGGAGCCTCGGTACGATCAGAGAGCAGCCCAATAAAGGCTTGTTCGCGGCTGAGCCGCGGCAGTGAGTGAGCGATCAGGAAGCGAGCTTCGGAAGCGTGCGGATCGTCGATGCCTTCGAGCGCGATGCTAGCGGCGCTGAGCGCTAACGCGGAGGGTTTCGCGGGGTGCTCGCCCCACGTGCCTCCATCGTATACAGATTGCTCGTCTGGCAGCAGTGCGTGTAGGTGATGGGCTACGTTGTCGGCGAGCCACGGCATCTTGGCTGGAACATCAAGCAACGCGTTGGCGCGAAACACCTGAGCGACCAATGCGACTTCTGCCGCCGTGTACTCACCGTACTGCCACCCCTCTGGCCAGCCCCCTCCTTTGAGATCGGCTTGGAAAGTTGGTAAGACATGTTGCTCCAACTCCCGGCGCGCCTGGGTGATCCAAGCATCGGCAGCGGGGGCTTCGCCGGCGAACGAGATCCCGGCGAACGAGAGCGCCGTTAGGTAGCCCCAGTAGTAGTTCGCGGTGGGTTTATCCTTGAGGTAACCTTTCTGACTATACCACGCAAGCCACTCGCCTAGCCGTTCAAGGACCCGCGCGCGAAGCTCAGGAGTCATTCCAGGTGTTCCGCGGAGCCAGTCGTATCCAAGTGCAGAATAGGCAGCGAACGTGCGAATGCCGTAGCCGGAGTCGTGGGTCACTACCGAGGCTCCTCCCTTACCGTCACCGACTTCGAAGCGATCGTTGAGCAGGGCAGTGAGGTAGACTGCAGCCATCTTGGCGTACGATTGTCTGCTCGTAGCGTGGTAACACAGCGCAAGGTTCGCAACGGCATCGGCCCACACGAAACCTTGATAACCAGAACTGACGGATGCCTTAGACGCCTCCTCACAGCCTGCGAGTACGGCGTGCCACGCCGATGAACCACGTTTTGCTGAATTTCGCAGTTGTTCCAAAGCATGCTGGTCGAGCACGATTCGGTGCTCATTCGCGCCTGGTGGGGTGGTTCGAACAGCAACCGGCTCAAGCTCTGCGGGCGGTGGGCGATTTGGATAGTGAGTGGCAGAATCCGAATTTCGATTGATGTTGCAGCCGTTGCACCAGGGCACTGAGAAGACCACAGTCGCCAGCAAGATCCAGCCTTTGGCAATGGGTGCTGCGTGCACCCTCGGAGACCAACCAGCGCAGCGCATCACAGTTCAATGCCAAGTGATGGCTGCTTGCTTTCGCGCGAAAATGTGGCGTGTTGTGGATGTACCAGTTTGGCATTCTTCACCGGGGTCGCCGCGAGACGGGCGCACGCATCAACCCGCGCAAGCAACACTCTGCCAATGACACGCGGCCAGGCATATTGGAGCGCGGTCTTTCGCCCCGCCTTGCGCAAAGCGACTTGGTTGGCGATTGGCAGTCGCTCGAACAAGTGTACAAATTCCATAGGATCATCGCGCTCAAGAACGAGTGCGTTTTGTCCCGGCACTGCGTAGTCTTCACCTGAACAGCCCGTACACGCTAGGCCGCCTGCAGCCATCGCTTCGAGCCCAACCAGCCCGAATGGTTCGTGTCGACTGTTGGCCAATACCGCTGATGCCGCTCGAAACAGCGCTCGCCTACCGGCGGGATCAATGTGCGAGGTCAGCAGAATGACATCGGCGTTGCCGTTGTTGTTGAGCGCACTTGCCAGAGGCAATGCCCCGGGCGTGGTCACCGCACGATCCGTCACCCGCAATCCCAATGCGCGCGCGCGGGCGAGCACGTCCGTCCCGTGCGCTTCCATTCCTCCGCGGGCAATCAACAGCGGATTGCGACCGCGTCGCTTGAGTTCGCCGATCGTATCCATCGTTAACAGCCATTGCTTATCCGGATCCCACCTCGCCATCTTGACCAGAAGCAACCGCTCTGCCGCGAGTGCTCTGATTTGGGTAGTTGCGAAGCGACTTGTTGGAGCGAATGCTTGATCATCCAGTCCATTCGGAATGACCAATGGGTCCACACCGAGCTGTCTCATCAGGTGCTTCATGTAGCGACTGACCGTGGTGATCGTGGCGGCGCGGCGCAAGCGCTGCCAATCAATCCCTGAGAAACCAAACGTGTTGTTAGCGTTCCAAAGAATGGTCACATTGTCGCGCAGACGATGCTTGCGCAGCAGCCAGTCTAAGTGCAGCACTGCGTGTACCGTGTGCCACTCTTCGGCAAGAATGACCGCCTTACCCCCGCGGCGCAGCAGAGGTTTGAGGTGCGCGAATAGACGAGGGGGCAGTGATGCCGCGTAGTCGTCGACCTTGGATTTTTCGCCATCGTAGACCCCTTTACGGTGGTGGTGACTGAGCCACTGGCACCAACGGTGCAAAACCAGCTTCCCCTGTTGCTCTTGGCCCAGCGCGTCTGGGTCACCCACAAACCACAAGTGGGTCGTGAAGGTCTCGGCAAGCGATGCGGCCAGCCCATTGATGCGGCTTGCAATGCCGCCAGCGCGTGCATAAAGGTCGGGGCCTTCAAAAGACAGAACGTGAAACTCTAGCATTACTCTCCGGACAGACTGATGCCTAGCAGCATCCGTGCCAGTTCAGTGCAAGGGAACCGACACAGCGCTCTGCGGGATGCACAAGGAGCAGTTTCTTGAACGAGGCGCATCAGGAAGTCTAACTGCGCGTTTCGCGTGAGGGCGTCCGGTGCAAGAAATGCAAATCGGCGCAAATGCGCCCCACACAGTTTTGGCGTTCTAGGCAGCATCGACGGCGGAACGAGAGCGGCACACAGGTTGCACCTGCGGTGCAGTAACTTGGAGTGCCATCAGTATGTGTGGAATCGTTGGGTATATTGGAACAGGTCAGGCCGCGCCTATTCTGCTGGGTGGTTTGCACCGCTTGGAGTATCGCGGATACGACAGCGCTGGGATCGCTCTGCTGCATGCAGGGCAGGTCAATGTTACGCGCAGTCTTGACCGGGTTGCAGGTTTGGACGCAAAGGTCAGAAGGCTCAACGGGCACGCGCTAGCGGCCCGCGGGGGCATTGGGCACACGCGTTGGGCGACCCACGGGAGACGCTCGGAAGAGAACGCTCACCCTCATCGCAGCCTCGATGGCAAGATCGCCGTCGTCCATAACGGGATCTTCGACAACTTCAGGACCATTCGAGCCGATCTCGAGCGACGCGGTCATTCGCCGCGGAGCGAGACCGACACGGAGTGCTTCCCGATGCTTGTTTCGCATGTCATGAGCGAAGGTCATGATTTCAATACGGCATTCACTTTGGCAGTGCGGACCATGCGCGGAAAGTACGCGATTGCCTGCGTGCACGCCGATCACCCCGACAAGATATTGCTTGCGCGTTCTGGTCCGCCGTTGGTCGTGGGTCTTGGTCGTGGTCAAAATTTCGTGGCCTCCGATGTCGCGCCGCTACTGCCTCACACTCACGAGGTCGTCTATTTGGAAGACGGAGACATCGGTGAACTCTCAGCGGGTAGCCTTCGGGTTACCGATCACGAGGGTGCAGTTATCGAACGTGCAGCCCAACACATCGACTGGGACGACAGCACTGCAGAGCTGGGCGGATACCAACACTTCATGCACAAGGAGATCTTCGAGCAGCCGGAAGCGCTCACGCGTACGGTGGAGGCCTACTTGCAAGGTGACCAGGTTGCACTCGGAGTACCTTTCCTGAGCAATTTCAATGACAATATTGACCGAATTTCAATTCTGGCCTGTGGCACGTCGTGGCACGCCGCATTGGTCGGAAAATTCTTGATTGAACAGCTCGTGCGCATTCCCGTGGACGTGGATTACGCTTCCGAGTTCCGCTATCGCGATCCATTGATCAGCGATCGCACGCTGGCAGTCGTTATCACCCAGAGCGGAGAAACAGCGGATACTGTGGGTGCACTGACGGAAGCTGCGTCGCGGGGTGCGCAGACGCTTGCGCTGTGTAACTCCGTCGGATCTCAGGTGACTCGACTGGCTCAGGGTTCGATTTTCACACGCGCTGGCCTGGAAATGGGAGTCGCATCGACCAAGGCCTTTACAACCCAGCTTGCAATGCTGACCC
>DATJEQ010000155.1:0-8273 GCA_035496495.1 Polyangiaceae bacterium | reverse complement strand
GGCCCTTCTTTTTGTAGACGTAAAATGAAACATGGCCACCTACTGCGAGCTTCTTCAGCAAGCGATTGAGTGACTCGCGCGTGTTCGGTGTGTGGTGGATCACCTGATCGCAACCAATGAAATCGAAAAAGCCGTCCGGGTAAGGCAAACGGGCGAGATCACCTTGCACCAGATTCAAGCGATCAAGTTTTTGCAGATCGCGGTATGCGTTGCGGATGCCGGAGCTGATGTCGACGCCGTACACCTGGGCGGTTGAATTGTTGTGGTACAATTCAGCGTCGCGACCGTGTGCGGTGCCGGCATCCAGAATGCGGCGCTTGTCTTTCAGGAATGCCGCGAGCTTCTCTTCCGTGCCAAAGCCGTAGCGATCCAGATACCACTGGCGGTAATGGCCCAAGGTAGCCGTGCGGTAAGATTTGGCTTTGTCCCACTTCCAAGAGAAGGTCTCCACAGTCTCTTTCTGACCTTCCGCGAATTGATCGGCGCGTACCAAATTGGGTACGCCGTCAATGATGTCGTATTTTTGCCCCGAAGCGCTTTGCAACTTGCCCGACATCACCTCACCTGTAGCCGGCTGCTCGCCCACCAGCGTGAAGGGCTCCTGATTGACGGGATCTCTTAAGAATTCAACCAAAGAACGTTTCATTTCGCCTTTCTTTCTACATACCAAATCTTGAATGCACCTACTTCAGCGCGCCGCGCGCGCCTGGGGAGCCATCGCCAGCTGCTTGAGGCATTCACCGAGCAAAATATCGTTCCAATGCTTGCGATCGAAGGCAGCAGAACGGAACAGCCACTGATTCACGGGAGCCGGCAAGCCATGTTTGAGCGAGCGCTGTGTGATCCCCAAATCCGAGCCAAGCAGCTCTTTCAGGGCCTGGCGCAGCACCCATTTGCCCTGACCATCCCGGAATTTCAGATCATCGTGGAGTTTCGCCGAAAATTCGATCACCCGATAATCCAAGAACGGGTTCCTCACCTCGAGTGAATTGCCCATGCTGAGGCGATCGGCCATCACCAGCAGCGGCTGCAGAAAGACTTTCGTTTCCGCCACTGTCAGGTTCTGGGCGAAGGTGCGTTTATCGCTCCACAGTGCGCTGAAGAACGCATTGAGCAGCGGCAGATCTTCCGGCCCTTGACGTGAGGCCATACGACAGAATCGTTGCAGTGAAGTACCAAAGTAGCGCCAACACAAGGTGCTGTACGGCCCCGTCAAGTCGGGCTGCAGCTGTTTGTCCTCACGGAGAAGCAGCTCATTGCGGAAATAGCCATTGAACAATTCGTCGGCGCCTTCCCCGCTGAGCGCCACGACGAAGCCGTCGCGCCGCGCCGCTTGAGCCAGGCAGAAGAGTGGGAAGACGCTCAGGCTGCCCACGGGAAACTCGATGCAACGCGCGAGCGCTTCAAAAGTGGACAAGAAATCCTCTTTGCGCGGCGTGACGATGCGTGCGTCGAATCCGAGCTTGCTGGCGAACTCACTCACCAACGACTGTTCGTCAATGTGGCCGCGAAATTCTTCGAACTGCACAGTGTAAGAAACGTCAAAACGCAAGATGGCCTGGATCAACGACGAGTCAATCCCGCCCGAGAGGAAAATGGTGACCGGCACGTCCGCCAGCTGACGCACTTTGCAGGCATCGCTGAACACATCCAAAAACTCCTTCACCGCTTGCTTGGGATCGGTGATTTCAGGTGTGTACTCAGGGAACGTCCACCAACTGTGGGTACTGACCTTCTCCTCGTCGGGTCGGTAGAGCAAGTACTCGCCTGGCTTGACGCTTTTCACATTCTTGAAAGGCGTGAATTCGTCGAAGTGAAATTCGAGCGAACGGCAGATGGGCACTTCTTCGAAAGCCAGATCTTTGATTGCCTTCAACTCAGATGCGAAAGCGAGCCCCGCATTGGTGTGCGCGTAGAACAACGGCTTCTTACCGACGCGATCGCGTGCGAGGAACAGCGTGTTATCGTTCCAAATGGCGATAGCGAACATGCCGTTGAAACGCTGCAAGCACTGCGGACCCCATTGCAGGTAGGCGGTCAACACGACCTCGGTATCTGTCTGCGTTTCGAACCGGTGACCCAACGCTTCCAGCTCGCGCCGGATGTCACGCCAGTTGTAGATTTCCCCGTTGTAACTGAGCACAGACGCCCCGCGGACGAATGGCGTGGGCACCTCGTCTTTGATCACGACGCTCAGCCGCGTCGCGCCCATCACGAGTGAGCGGCCCTGGGCCGTTTTCACGCCCACCTCACCCTGCTGGTTGGGTCCGCGATGCCGCAGCAGATCCGCCGCATTCGGGCAAAGCAACTCGGCGGTGCCGCCAAAAATACCACACATGGGGCCCACTATAGCTTGAACCGGCGAGATGCCTAGCCCGCTCAGTGCGAAATATCCCATAGAAATGCCGCAATTTTGCTGTTTTTTTCGGGGGGCACCCGGGCCGTTGCTGGCTAGAATGGCCGCGCAGGAAGATGAACCCACACAGCGCCTCGACAACGCGGAAGGCCCAAACGGGCTTGTTTCGCAGTACTGCGCTCGAATTTTGGATCCTGTTCGCCATTGCTGCCGCGGCCGCAATCGCGCCGCTGTGCCTGGCTGAGTATCTGCCCATGATCGACTTGCCGCAGCACGCCGCTCAGCTTTCGATTGGGCAGGGTTGGAGCGACCCCCATTTTCACTACCAAGAGCTGTACCAGGTCAACTGGCTGCTCAATCACGTGCTGGCCATGCTGATCGCCTCGTTGATCGGTCTATTTGTGCCGGCAGCGGCAGCGATGAAAGCAGTGGTGATCCTGGCCGTAGTTGCCACGCCGCTCAGCGTCGCGTGGTTGCTTCGCCGGTTGCGGGCGGACCTATTTTGGGCGCTGCCGGTATTTATCACAACCTTCGGCTATGCGTTTTGTTGGGGCTTTGTCGACTTCATGCTCGCGGTACCCGTGGGGGTGGCGTTGCTCGCCGCCTGCTTTGCTTACTGCGAGCAACCGACTCGGGGTCACTGGTGGATGCTGCTCGGGCTCATGCTGCTATGTTTCGCGGCGCACATTCTAGTGCTCGGTTTGGTCGGGTTGATCGCTTGCGGTTTGATTTTCTGTGCGCAGCTCACGCAGCGTGAAAAGCTGCTCGGCGTTTCTGCCCTGGCGCTGGCAATCCCGCCGTTCATCGCCATCACTTGGGCCACGCGACACGCAGCGCCGCCGGATACTGCGCACCCTCCGCTTGAAGCCGCTTTTGGCCTGCAGCGCGTGCACGATCTGCTGGTCTACCAAGTGGGAATCAACGATCCGCAGAATACGCTCACGCTGTGGGGCGCTGTACTGCTGATCCTGCCCTGGCTCATGGGCGCACGACCCTCGAAATCCCTGCGACGCTGGCTGCCGTTCGCTCTGACGCTGCTAGTGTTCTTCGCGATCCCTAAAGACATGATGGGCGTCGCATTCATCTACGGACGCTACGCGATCTTCCTATTGCCTACGCTGCTCATCGCGCTCGATCCGCCGCAGGCCCCACGTCGTGTGCAGCGCTACCTCGCTTTTTGCGTCGTGCTCGCCGGGCTGCTGCTCACTGGCGCGAAGATCCGCGCATTCAACACTGAGGCGAGCGGCATCAACGCAGTGATTGAACACGTGCCACCGCATCACCGCGTGCTGTACTTGGGAGTGCACAACACCGGCCTGGTAGCTCCCTACCCCGCGTACTTGCACTTTGGCTGTTATTATCAGGTAAAGCGCGGTGGGCCCGTCGACTTCTCTTTCGCGGAATTTTTCGCAAATCGATACCGCTACAAGCCGGAGGCCGACCCCAATTTGCCACCCAACATTGAGTGGCGCCCGGAGCTGTTCCGTTGGGCCGTGCACGACGGTTACCGTTACGATTATCTGCTGGTGCGGGGCCCCACGATGGACGCCTGGTTCATGGATGCCCCCGTGCAAGTGCGGCAAATCGCTGAGAATGGCGAGTGGCACCTGTTGGGCCTCGCTCCCTTGCCGGCGTCCCCAACGCCCCCGCCACCTGCAGCCCTGTGATAAGAACTCCGCACATGCTCCAAAAGCTCTGGCTCACGCTCGAGTACCCGCTCACCTACCTGTGGGATTGGGAGAAGCGTCTTCACTGGTTCTACTTGCTGTGGTGCGTGCTGCTGGCGGTAATCGTTTACTACGTCAGCGACGCCGGAGAGAGACGGCAGGGGTTGCTCCACTTTCTGTTCCCCAAATCGGTGTACCGCTCGCACCAAGCCGTGGTGGATCTGGTATTCGCCTACACCGAACGCATCAGCTATTTGCTGATCATCACGCCGTTGTATTTGGCTATGCTGTCCTTCGGCGCACGAGCAGCGACCTTCGTTGCGGCTCAGCTGATGTCGCGCCCTCATGCTTGGGCGGGCGATCTGAGACAGATGACCTGGCTGTACACGGTGTTGTATTTCGTGGTGCTGGATTTCAGTGTCTTCTATTCTCATTGGCTGCAGCACAAGCTGCCTTGGTTGTGGGAGTTCCACAAAGTGCACCACAGCGCGGTGACATTGACGCCGGTAACCGTGTTCCGCATGCACCCGATCGACTACGTGCTCAACCTTGGGCTGAGCGGACTTTTGACGGGGCTATTCCAAGGCGCCTTCTTCTATTGCTTTCAAAAAGTCTCGTCGATCGAGATTGTTGGGGTCAATCTGATCCTGTTCGTTTTCTACCTCTCGGGTTTCAATCTGCGTCACTCACACATCTGGCTTTCATTTGGCAAAAGCCTGAGTCAGTGGTTGATCAGCCCCGCGATGCACCAAGTGCACCACTCCAAAGCACAAGCGCACATCGACAAGAATTTTGGCTTCTTTCTGTCGATTTGGGACAAGCTTTTTGGCGCGCTGTACATTCCGCAATCGAAAGAGGAATTGACGCTCGGCCTTTCCGACGGAACAACGGATGAATACCACTCCGTGGTGGGGCTTTATTACCTGCCATTCAAGAAATGGTTCGGCCTGCTCGGTCATCGTGCGCCCCTCCCAGCACCGACGGATGTGGCGGCTCCTCAGCAATCCGATTCAGAGTGAAAGCCCGATGCAGACTGAAAGCCCTGGGTCATGAGAAAGCTGCACGCGCTCGACTTCGTGATCATGGCCTGCGCGCTCGCCGGTGGGGTGAGCGCGGTGCTCGCGAGCCGACCGCAACCTCAAGTGCCATTGGTCGTACACATTGCGCAGCCAGCGGTTTCAGCCGCTCCCGTCACCAACCCGTCGCCCCGTACCGCCCAGAGTCAACCCGCAGCTGCGGACGGAGCAAGCCTTTGGACGGAAGAATTGACGTCGGATGAAGTGGCCGCCGCGATCCAGGCAGGCAGTACAACGATTGTGATCGGCACCGGGGGCGTGGAGGACAACGGCCCCTACGTTGCTTCCGGCAAGCACGACTATGTACTGCAGACTGTGCTGCCCTATGTGGCACGGGCCTTGGGGCACGCGCTGATCGCGCCCATCGTCAAATTCGTACCCGAGGGAGATATCGAGCCGCCTTCTGGGCACATGCAGCACGCAGGGACCATCAGCCTAGAAGAGGCCAGCTTTGAAGCGCTGCTCACCGACATCTGCCGCAGCTACAAGGCTCACGGCTTCGTCGATTTAGTGCTGATTGGCGACAGTGGCGGCAATCAACTGGGCATGGAGCGAGTAGCAGCCACATTGAACGGCAAATGGGCCAGTGAGAAAGCGCGTGTTCACTATTTGCGCGAATACTACTTCGAAGATCAGTGGAGTTACGACTACCTCAAGAAACTGGGCGTCACTCAAATCGACCAAACGCCGCCCCCCGGTGCAGGGCCCGATCAACGCACCGACCACCGCAACGGCATCCACGACGACGTGTATTACGAATCCCAAGTCGCGGTGCAGGATCCCGCCCTCATCCGCATGAACCAGCGCATCAAATCCGGCCAATTCTCACTGCACGGTGTGGACCTTTCGCCAATTGAAAAGACTCAAGAAATCGGCCGCAAACTCGCTGAATACAGAGCGGGCATCACGGCGCGAGCCTTCAACCAGTCCCAGGCGACCCTACGAGGCAGATGAGTTGTTCAGGAACTCGTCACCGTTTCGCCCGCCCAAGTGTGTGAGCCGGTTTTCAAGCGAGCATGGCGGAGTGACGGATCTTGTAGACGTGCAGCTTTTCGCTGACGCCTTTGACCAGGACTTCGTCGGGCACGACGTGGTGGGCTTTGAGGGCTTCGGCGACGCCGGGGGAGTCGTACACCTCTGCGGTGACATACACCTCGTTGGCGCCCGCCAGGCCTTGCACGCGGGCGGCGATGTTGACGGTTTGCCCGAAGTAATCGAGGCGTTCGTTGACCGTGACTGCCACGGATTGCCCGCGATGCAGGCCAACCTTGAGTGCAAGCTTTTCAGAAATCGTCTGATTCAAGACGGCCAATGCATCGATCATCTCTAAAGCGGCACATGCGGCTTCGGAGGGGCTGTCGAATACGGCCATCACCGCGTCGCCGATTGTCTTGACGACCGCGCCGTGGTGGGCGCGGATCACGCCCGTTAGCGTGTCGAAGTGCTGACGCACCAGAAAATACGCCTGGGTATCGCCGACTTGCTCATACATCGCCGTGGACCCCTTGAGATCCGTGAACAAGAAAGTGATGTCCTTGATCGACAGCGTTTCATTGGGGTCGACCAGCTCTGTGCGAAACAAATCGCGAAATGTCTGCGTGGTCAGGAGCCTCTTCCCGTTCAAGCTGGGCCGAAGAGTAAGCACAGGAGTGGGAATTTCTCCCGGCTGGTAGATGCACAGCGCGCAGCGCTGGCTGTGTTGATTGCTCAGCTCCAGCAGCATCTTTCCGCGCGGAAGTTCGCGTTCGAGGGCAAAGCGAAACGGGATGCCGATCTTGTCAGCAGTGAAGTTTACCCTTGTTCCAGGCCGCATGAGGGCGTCGTCAGACTCAAACTTCCCTTCAACGAGCCGCAGCGCCACCGCACTGGCCGCCGCCTGCTCCTCACCGCTTGCTAGCAACTGCAAGCAACTGCGCCCATCAGTGATGCGCAGCACTCCAGGCGGCAAACCCAGCTCGATCCGCACCGTGTCGCCGGGCTCCACGTAACGCAGGTACTGAGTGAGGTGGACGATGACATCCCGCCAGGCAGGGAAGCTCGGCAGCGGCGAGAGCACGTCCTTGCTCAGGCGATAGTTGAGGTATAGATCCTCGATATTCAAGGTCTCGGGGCGATGGTATTGAATCGAGCGCACCGCGGGCGAGACGGTGAACGCGACCTGAATGAAATCGTCCAGATCATAGTCGCGCTCCGACCCACACACCGAACACACGTGATGGGTGCGCAGTTCGCTCATGGTGTGCAGACTGTCGACAACAAATCCGCAGTGCGGGCACACAATGTGCCAATCCATCTCGAATAGACCGAGCTTCGTGGCATGCAGAAAAAGGTCCACGGCCTCCTCTTCCGGGAGGCCTCGCTCTGACGCGTACTGCAATGGGTTGACCCGAAACAGCTCCACATCCGGTGCCGAGCGCATCAGCGCTTCGAACTTGGAGACCACCCGCGGCCCCCATGACCGCTTCTGCTCCAGTTTCGCCAGCAACCCGTCTAGCAGCGACTCATCAATGGCGACATCATGCATCATCATTTCCCGTCGGGGAAAAAAGGTGTAAGGCGCGGCCCATCGGCTCGCAATAGCGAGATTGAAACGCGAGACTTTTCGGACAAACGTGCCGAGAAACCCTGCAGTCGCTCGGTCACCCGCGGGCGCGCGGCAGCCTTAATTCTTCAAGCGCCCAGCAAATCAGGCGCTCAACGCGTCTAACTTGAACAGATCGCCCTGCACTTGACGGCGCGTCAGTTGGCGGAAAACGCGGCGTGCGGAGCGCAGGCGGGTGTACACGGTGTTGACGTTCAAATTGAGGGCCCGGGAGATTTCGCGGATGCTCAGGCCTTCGAACTCTGCCATCACGAACACCATGCGCTTGACCACCGGCATTGCTTCCAACGCTTGATGGGCAATCGCGGCGGCCTCCGCGGATTGCGTGTAGAACTCTGCAGAGACCCGATCATCGACCAATGTATCCGGATCGACCAACTCGCCGACGGCGCGGTGGTAGGTGCTCTTGCGGCGCAGTGAACGGTGATAACCCAGCACGTGGTTGATGATGAACCCGAACACCCACGTACGCGGCGTGGATTGCCCGGTGTACGTGGGCAATTGGCGGTGCACAGAGAGGAACACCTCTTGGCACACGTCGTCGAGCGCCATTTCCGCCACGCCCATGCGGC
>DATJEQ010000154.1:0-3248 GCA_035496495.1 Polyangiaceae bacterium | reverse complement strand
CACCTCCGTCGTGCATGGCAGTTCCACCGTGGCCGCCGCTCATGCCGCCAGATCCATCCGGCACATTCATCGATCCATCGGGCTCAGCAATCGAGGGACCAGGATGAGCTTTCTTACCGCCGCCGCAACCCGCCCAGGTTGCCACAACCGCCGACACCACACACAGCCGCCACAACCTCATGAGAAAAACCCCTCAAGTATCAGTAGTGATCCAACCAAGCCCAGGCCGTAACTGGACCACACGGGAACAGTGGTGTCAAGCGCGGGCAGGCTCGCATCCGTGCCATCCTTGCTGTGGTTTCCGTTGCGGTTTCTGTTGAAAAATCCCTAACATCTGTGAGCTGCGGGTGACGTGCGGAAGCACTGCGAAAGGGTGCGACGTTGGAGCACACTGCGCCACAAACCTGCGCCACGTGCGCCCGCTGGGATCGCATTTGCTTGACGCCCTGCGCGAAAACTGAACCCGATCACGCACGTGACTTTGAGGGCACTATTCCGAAGGTATGCGGGTTTGCTCGCGCTTTTGGCACTAAGCTGCCACGCGTCACCGCCCATCGTGAAAGCAGCGGCCACGGGCGGCCGCCGCAACAACGATGGTCAACGCGCTACGACCAAGGTCGGGGCGGCCCCCCGTGGCCGCCCCGACAACCATGCTGCACCGGCCGCAAAAGCGTCGAATGGCGACCGCGCTCGGGCAGGCACGGGGGCCTGCCCCGACGCGCACGGCGCACGCGTCGTGAAACGAATCCACGGCGAAGCCAGCTATTACAGCGATGCGCTGTCCGGCCACAAAACGGCCAGTGGCCAGCCCTACGATCCTCACTCCTTTACCGCTGCCCATCGCACCCTTCCCTTCGGAACGCTGTTACGCGTGCACCGAGTCGATGGGACGGGCGAGAGCGTGTGTGTGCGCGTCAATGATCGCGGGCCGTTCGCCGGTAGGTCGCGCATTTTGGATCTGTCGCGCGCCGCCGCCGAAGCGTTGCACATGATGCGCGCGGGCGTCGCCTCAGTTGAAGTTGAGATCTTAAAGAAGGACTAGCAAAGCGGCCTACGAGCTAGAGCAGATCCAACCGCGCTACGAGGCTCGCCTGCGCGCTCACGCCGACCGACGACACGCTGAAGATCTCGTAACGCACCGCGGGTGCATCCGAAACGATCACGACGCGCGGACGATTCAACGGGATCAACGCGTCGAAACCCAGTTGCAAAGCCAACGGCGCGCTCAGCGGCACCTGGGCCACCAACCCTGGCGCAAGCACGTGTAGCGCCTGCGACGCGTCAGTGCCGCTCACACCCTGCCCGCTGCCCTGCGCGCTCAGCGAGTTGATGCGGTACTGCACGCAACCCCACCATTGCACCGCACCGCTGTTGTGACCGGCGCACCCGCTGAGCCCCAACCACAAGAGCCCCACATCCGCTGAAAGCCCCAACACCCCTGCGCGCGCTCGCTGCGCCGGTGACCAGCCCAACGAAAGCGCGCCACGTAACGATTCGTCGCTGACTGCCGCAGCGAGCGTGGGGCCAACCGTTAACGGCGTAAGCCCCGATTGCGCTTCGGCACCCGCACTCAGATCCAAATGCAGAAACTTGCGCGGCTCCGGCGTGGGCACCGGCAGTGGGGGTGGCGGTGGTGGCGGCGGCGGCTCGGGAGGAGGCTCGGGAGGGGGCTCGGGTGCAGGGCGCTCTTCTTTGATGGCCAGCGCGATCACCACTGCGGCGGCTTGTGCCAAATAATCGCAACTGGTCGACTCGAAGCTGCGCACCCCTTGCACTGAGCCTTCGAACTTCAGATCGATGTGCCAACCCACTTCGGCGGCATAAACATCCGCCAAGACATGAATTGAACGCTCAGGGCGCAGGTGCGGGGGAACCAGGCGGTGCACTTCCGAAAGCACCTGATCGTGGCGAGCACAGGTTTCCGGTGCGTTCCATTCGAGATCCAAGAATGGTGCTGGGGCTTCAGTGCCCGGCTTGGGTGTGCTTTCTGGCGCCTGCGCCGCGGCGGGCAGAGCGACAAGGAGCGCGCAACTCAGCGCCCCACAGCTCCCAATCAGGGAAGCCCAGCCCGAGACCCCTGGCTTCGAGATCCCCTGCTGCCGCCGCGCGCTTGAGTGATGACTCATGCCACCCGGTTCAATACCTAACCCGCGACCCGGCTGCAGCGATAAAACGAACTCAGCCCCCGCGCCAGCGATCCTTCGCGCGGTAACGTTCTGCCGCATGACTGAATTGTTGCCGCGCAGCGCGTAAACGCGCGTACACAGTGTTCACGTTGGCATTCACCGCTTCAGCGATTTCCGCCGCGCTCATCCCTTCCAATTCAGACAATACGAAGACCGCGCGCTTGTCTTCCGGCAGGCGATCCAAGAGCTCGTGAGCAATCTCGGCGGCCTGCTGGCGACTGAGTTTCTCGTCGGGACCTTGTGAACGCAGATCTTCCACCGTATCCGGATCGACCACTTCTCCGTTCGCCCGGTGCGAGACGCTCTTGCGACGCAGAGTGCGGTGGTGCACCTGCACCACATTGAGCACGAACCCGAACATCCAGGTCTTGAGCGACGAGCGTCCCTCGAATTCAGGCAACCGGCGGTGCACCGCGACGAACACGTCCTGACACACGTCGTCCAGCGACGCCTCGCCAATGCCCATGCGCCGCGCGGTGCGCCACACGAACGGGAAGTATTCTTGATAAACTTGTTCAAAGGTGGGCAGGTCGGGCTGATGCGCCCGCACGTGGCTCGAGGAGGTAATCTCCCGCTCCTCCTCAGCCGTTGAGGGATCCTGCGCCATCGGCTTCAGTATAGCCCC
This sequence comes from Polyangiaceae bacterium, assembly GCA_035496495.1. Classification (GTDB taxonomy): domain Bacteria; phylum Myxococcota_A; class Polyangia; order Polyangiales; family Polyangiaceae; genus SZUA-265. Next base: position 437 of record DATJEQ010000154.1, on the reverse strand, counting down.
TCCTTCGGTTAACCCTTCACCCCATTTCGGCAGGGCGGCCTGCCTAGCGCCTCAAATGTCGAGTTAATGGGGCCCTGCCCGGCCCCCTCCCGGGTTGATTTAGAACACGCGCGCTCCCCAGCGCTCGTCCGTCCCTTTCTGCCCCCAATGCAAATTTGCGACTCTGAAGCACCCCTGAGGCTGCCAATTTCACCCCACCCAGGCCGCGCGCATTGCGACGCGCAACGGCGCGCGGGAAGTTCAATGACGATGTTTGCCAGCGAGCAGCGATCCCTCACTCGACTGCTCACGCTGATTGCGTTGTTATCTCTGACAGCATGTGGTGGCTCACCGCGCGGAGTCGAAGGACTCACCGCGAGCGGCGCGAGGAGTAACGGGGGTACGGCAGAGGGCGGAGCTGCGAACGCGAGCGACGCCAGCAGCACTGCGGGGCGCAC
>DATJEQ010000153.1:0-3612 GCA_035496495.1 Polyangiaceae bacterium | reverse complement strand
CCGCTTGGTCACCACAAGAGCCGCTGCAGCTGCCTTTGTGGGGGCCCTGCTGGGCGCGGGCGTCGTGCCACTGTGGACGGGGCTGCTCGATCCGCGTGCGGGCCTGGTGGTGATTGCAATTGGCGTGCTGTGGTTGGGCGTTGCGATGGATCGCCGCACCCGCGCAATGGCGCGCTTGGCCTTGGGCATTGGCTTAGTGGCGTTGGGCCTCCACCTCATGCGCAACGGGATCGAGCCGCTCGTTGTCGATAAGGCGCTGCTGCACCTGACGTCGGGTCTTCACGCCAACACAGTGGGCGGGCTGCTCGCCTGCGTCGTGATAGGCGCGGTACTCACCGCAATTCTGCAGGGGGCGGCCGCGACGCTGTTTGTCGTGGTGGGGCTACTTCAAACCGTGGGTCAACTGGATTTGCACGTTGTGTTGTTGGTGCTCTCGGGCTCCGGCCTGGGTGCGGCACTGGCTGCACTACTCACGGCAGGTTCAGAAACAATGGGGTCGCGCTTGGCGAGGTTGTACCTGCTGCTCGGTGCGGCACACACCGTGGTGACCGCGTTGACTGCCCGCCTGTGGCTAAGCGTTGCCACCTGGGCCCTTCCCATGAGCGAGCCCTTGGCGACTTTTGGCAAGAACACGCTGCGACCACATTTGAGCATGCAGTTGGTGCTGGCCGTTGTTTGCTCGCAGCTGGCGGCCGCGTTGTTGATCCTGCCCTGGGTCAATCCACTCAATCGCTGGCTCAAGCAGCGGCAACGAGCAAGCTCCGAACAGGACGCGCCGCCCGTGGTATTGTCGAGCAGAGAAGCCCTGATCGAGATTGTGCGTTTGCAGCGGGAAGGCCTGCAACGCTTGTGGGAGTTGGTGGTCAAGCGTGAACGCACATCGGGCCGTGCAGCGGAGCATCTATTTGCTGATGGCCGTCGGGGGATCGAGTCACTGCTGACTCAGCTGGTGAGTGCTCGCGTGGAGGGCAGCGACGAGGCGGAGCTGCGTCAGGTAGGATTCGCGTGCTTGCAGTTGCAGCGTTCGTTCGAGGATCTTCTATTCCGCGCTGAGCGCTTCACGGATCGCCAGGTGGCACTGGCTGCACGCGGCAATGTGCAGGCGCACGAGGATGAGCAGGACGCACGCCTGCAGGAGATGCACGAACTGTTGCTTCAGGCGGTGGATGCGGCATCGGTATCCATTCAGAATCGGCAGCGGGTGGAGCTGGCCGCGGCGCGTGCGAGAGAAATTCGACTCAACGCGTTGGAAGCGAAGGCGAGGCGGGCAGTGCTCGGTGATGAGGACGGCGGAATTGTGGAACAAGTGCGCCTTGATATCCTGGAGCTGCTCGATGCTTATGAAGGCGCCGGCAATCACCTCTACCGTTTGGCGGAAGCATTGGGCGGAACCCTGATCACGCGCCGCAGTTCGCACCCACCAGCCGCGGAGGCCAGCTAGGTGGGGGCCGCGAGCTGGCGAGGCAGCTAAGGTAAGCCGGGCACCGTTGCGGTGGCGACTTTGACTGAGGTGCCGCCCCCTACAATCAGCAAAGTCTTTCCGTCAGCGCCACCGAACGCAGAGTTCGTGCCGTTGACCAGAACATTGCCGGCGCAATCAACGGCGAAGCCGTCGCCGCCGGGCGCGGGGCCGCTCTTCGCACCGGGTGTGCCATCGGCATCCAGCGCCCAGATCCCCATGCTCACGACAAGGAGCTGCGTTTCATCGGGCGACAACCCGACGCCATTGAGGTTACCCATTTGAATCACGGAGGTGTTGCCCATTGGGTCCATGCGCACCAGCGACTCGCCCAATCCCACCGGGCGGTTGCCGAGCTCTGCAAGGCGATTGGAGAAATACACATTGCCGTCGCTGCGCGCGATCACGTCGTTGGGCGAATCGAGCATCTTATCGCCAACCATACTGGCGACCACACGACCCTGTTTAGTGGTGACGTCGTATTCCATCAGTGCGCGCGGGCCCTGGCACGCGGTTAACAGATTCCCCGAGGGGCTCACGGTCATGCCGTTACATGCCACGTCGTGGAGCCAAACCTCGCAGTCGCCGCCCGGTGTGTACTTGATGATATCGCCCCCCGTGGCGGTGGAGAAATTGAAGTTGCTGAAGAAGAACGCGCCCTGACTCGCGATCCACGTCGAGCCTTCCATGTCATTGTACGCAAAGGCGAAATTCGCACAGACGTTCATCTGATTGCTCAACATCTGGTCGGGGTAAGGCCCAGGCGGACAGGTCCACTGTTTCTGTGGGCCGTTCGGTCCCCAAAATCCGCCACCGCCCCCGGCACCTACTCCACCCGCGCCGCCCGTGTTCGCGCCCGCCGCGCCCGACGATCCACCGGCGCTCATGCCGCCCGCGCTCACGCCCCCTGTGCCGCCCGTTCCCCCGTTGATTGATGTGCCACCGGTACCGCCGGCGGGAGTTCCCCCCATAGCGACGCTGCCCGCATTTCCGCCGCTCGTTGTTGTCATTCCCCCGCTGCTTTGCCCCGCAGTGCCAGTGCCCGCTGCGGTGCCGCCGTTCGGCCCGTTGCCGCCGCCAGAGGTGCTTCCGCCGTTGCCCGTCGTGAGCCCAGTCGAACCGCCGCCCGCAGCCGCGCCGTCATTGCCGGATTGCGCAGAGCAAGCGCACAGCCCGATGACCACAGCAGAAAGCAGCAGCTGAGAGGAGCGAAGCATCTTTGTTGCGTGTCCGACAGCGAGGGGGGTCAGCGCCTTTATAGCTGGAACGGAGCTTTGCAGCAAAGCGCAGCAATCCGAGGCGTAATCGATGCGATCGCGACATTTCAGCACCAGTGAATACAGCTCTTTGCGCGAACGGCTATCCCGCTCCCGGGTTGATTTTCCGGCGCCTGATTTGGGCGCGCCCTATCGGTACGAATCGCACACCGGTTGCGCGCTTTTTGATTATTGCGGGGTCGCAAATCAACCCCGGAGGGGATTTGCGGGGATTTGGCATCAACCTCGGTGAGGGATTGGGGGGAGGGATTTGCGGAGACGGAGTTCTGATGGATCGGAAACATCAACAACGGTAACAGCATCTGACTTGGTATCGAAGCTGCCTCCAAACAATGACTGCCAGATCTCAACGAAAAGAGTTCTGGGATTCGAAGGCGTTTGAAACGGAATCAAGTTCCTTTCAAGAATTCGTCCGAAGTTGGTGTCATTAGCAGTCAGAAAATAACCCAAGCTCCCCCTTAGCTTGTGGTGCGCGTCAGCATCGTACCTCTTAATATGGGGAACGATTACTTGGTCGACGATCCTTCGAACAGTCACGGGATCATCAAGGTCCATGTCGCCAAACCTATCTACTATGTCATCGTCGTCAACCCCTCCTGCGAGAGGCTCAAGGAAGACGTCCAGATGACTCAGATTTGCGAGTATCATCTTGTCGGTGTCGCTATTTGAGCAAAGGATAGATGTTATAGAGTTTCCCGTTCCTGTAAATTGCCTGCACCTTGCTCGTAGTCACCTTCGCGCCGCCGCCCGAACGGTACCCCTCTCCAACAGGGGTTTGCATCTCAAAGGGAAAAGAATTCTTCAGCAGTTCGGATCTTATCCGCTTTCTTAATCGCCCGTCGCAATCCCCCTCCCGGGTTGATTTTCTGGCGTCGC
>DATJEQ010000152.1:0-13007 GCA_035496495.1 Polyangiaceae bacterium | reverse complement strand
ACCGCGTTGCGCTGCGGTGCCTGCTTCTTATTGCCTGTTCTGTTCGTGCTCTCGGCGTACGTGCTGCCGGCATGCAGCAGCTCAAACTCAACGCAGTCGAACATGATGAGCAACGCGGGAGGCAGTGCCCCCATCATCGGTCTTACGACTGGGGGCGGTGGCAGCACGGGCACTCCTGGCGCCGGCGGCATGAGCACGGGGGGAACGACCACCGCCGCCGGTGGCACTCCAGCGATGCCCTATGTTCCGCCCACAGGCGCGAGCACAGACGCGTGCACCGCCTATTGCACGGCCATCATGACGAACTGCACCGGCGGGGCCCAGCAGTACAAAGATCAAGCGACCTGTATGAAAGCCTGTTCGTTCTTGCCGGCGGGAACGGCGGGAGACAATTCGGGTGACAGCATTGCGTGTCGCACAACGGCCGCGATGGCGGCAGCGACGGACACTACCATGCCGAAGGCCTCCTGCTGGCACGCAGGGCCGCTCGGTTACGGCGCATGCGGTGAGGAATGCGAAGCGTTCTGCACCCTTACTATGGGTTATTGTTCGGCGGCAAGCGGTTACACGGGGGCGCCGGTTTACGCGTCCTACGATGAGTGTCACTTGATTTGCGGCAACTTCGGTCGCGTGGTGGATTTCGCTGATCCAGGGATCTACAGCGCGAACGCAGTGATGGGCGACACGCTGGAGTGTCGAGCTTACCACTTGGTGGACAACGCAATGGTCGACGCCGCGGGACAGGCCATACACTGCCCCCATGCGGCTTCGGACAGCACCGCCGCGTGCGGCCCTGGTCCTGGCCCCATCGTTGTGCCTCCGCCGGTGATGAATCCGGTTGGTGGCGACGCTGGGGCACCCATGATGCCCGTTGGCCCTGCCAATACCACGCTCAACAGCACGAACTGGGACGAGACCAAATACCCGTTCGCAACGCGCCGTATGCTGTTGCGCGACGAGGGTGATCCGCACATGCATCTGACCGATCTGGGGAATCCCGCGAACGACTGGTCCACTCCCGCGGGTGGGCCCTGGGCGCGCGCGATGCAGTTCATCGGTAACAATCAGATCCTGGGCGGGCGCAATGACGGCTACGAAGTGTTCGATCTGACCACTGGCGCCATCGTCAAGACAGTCAACACGTTCGGTAACACGCAGTCGGCCTACAGAATGGCCAACGGCGAAACGATGTTGGTGCGCAGCGGCACCACGCTCACGTTCTTGGACAAGAACGATCAGGTGGCCCATGAGATCTCGTACCCCGGTTACGGTTACGTGCGAGTCGGTCGCCCCACCCGCAACGGCACTTTCTTGATTCCTGCAGATCAGACGGTGTTTGAGGGCGATGCCAACGGCAATGTGTTGTGGACCGACAGCGGGGAGGATGGGTGGGGCCATATTTGGGAGCCCCTGTTGATGGCAAGCGGCGACACGCTGCTGTGCACGGCGTTCGGCGCCTCATGTGACATCATCGACAAGACGACCCACAAGGTGACCTTCCGCTACGGTACCAAGAACATGCCCATGGCTGACATGTTCAAGCCGAATTTCTTCTCGGAGTATCAGATCCTGTGGAACGGAAATATCATCACTTCCAACTGGCAGGGTCATGGCGCTGGCAACGGCAACAGCGGTATTCAGGTGATCGAGTTCAACCCCGCGGGCGACGTGGTGTGGAGCTACAAGCAAGATCCCGCCGTGTTCTCCTCAATCCAGGGCGTGATGGTGATCGACGGCATGGATCCCGCCAATCTCTACGTCCAGGAAACAAGCCCGGATAGTACTTGGCAGCCCGTTATTCCTATGCCTTAAGTGGCCCATGCCTTGAGTGGGCGCCCATTGTTCCCAGTAGAGCACACTGACGCCCCTGCAGCGTCAGTTGGCCAGGCCAAGGTCGTTGCGCTGATCTTGGCCTACAATGTCGCGCCATTGCTGGAGAAGGCAGTGCGCAAAATCCCCAAAGATCTGGTCGATTCCATCTTCGTGATGGACGACGGCAGTACGGATCAAACCGCGCAGGTGGCACGCCGCCTGGGTTTGCCGGTGTACCGCAGTGAGAAGAATCAGGGCTATGGCGGCAACCTGCGCGCGGGGTTGTATCGCGCGCTTAGGGATTTCGATGCGGATTACGTGGTGGAGATCCACGGCGATGGCGCGCAATTCGATCCAGCCGCAATAGCGACCGCTTTGCCGCTGATAGAAAAAAAGGTGCCCTTCATCATGGGGTCGCGGTTCGTGGAGCCGGGTCGGGCGCGACGCAACGGTATGCCGTGGTTTCGCTTGTGGGCGAATATTGGGCTCAGCGCGATGGCCAAGGCGGTGTTGCGCTTGCCCTTCACTGAGTATCACTCAGGCTTTCGCATCTACTCACGATCGTTCATTGAGTCGCTGCCATTGCACCGCAACTCGCAGACGCACCTGTTCAGTTTCGAGATCCTGGCGCAGGCGGCCTACTTCGCGCAAGATGTGGCGGAGGTGCCTGTGGACGCCGATTATCACAGCGAACACCACTCCATCGCAATTCCTGAAGCGGTGCTGTTCTCGTTCGGCAATTTGCTGTGTATGACGAACTACGTTCTTGCCAAATCGGGGCTGCGCTATTCGGCCCTGTTTCCGAAGCTGGGCACATGATCGATTGCCAGGGCTGTGGCTCAAGCAAAGTGAGTCAATTCCTGTCGCTGGGCAGCATGCCCCCGGTCAACGCGTTCTTGACCGCCGAACAGATTCCTAGCGAGCAGTCGTTCCCGTTGGAGCTGTATTTTTGCTCTCAGTGCACGCTGGTCCAGCTGTGGCCCACGGTCGACCCCTCGTTGTTGTTCGGCGAGTACAATTTTCTGTCGTCCGCTTCTCGCAGTAACGTCGCGCACCTGACGGATCTGGCAGCAGGGTTGAGCCGGCGATTGCAGCTGACCTCCAAGGCCAAGGTCCTGGAAATTGGCTCGAATGACGGCACCCTGCTCGCCCAATTCAAGCCAGTGACCACCCATTTATTGGGCGTGGATCCGGCTGCCAATTTGGCCGCAGCGGCACAGAGCCTGGGCGTTAGAACGCGTGTGCAGTTCTTTTCTTCCACGTCGGCCGATGAGATCGCGAACGCGGAGGGTTTGTTCGATCTGATCCTGGCCATCAACGTCGTGGCGCACACGCCGAAGTACGTCGATCTATTGACGGGCGTGCGTCGCCTGCTGCGGCCAGGAGGACACTTTGTGATGGAGTGCCCCCATGTGGTGCCCACGTTGCTGCATGGGGAAATCGACACCATTTATCACGAACACGTTTACTGTTTCTCGCTCCATGCGCTGCACCAGGCATGTGCCGTGGTGGGCCTACGAATCGTGGATGTGGAAAAAGTCGCAATGCAGGGGGGCTCGCTGCGCCTGTTCATGCAAAACGCCTCAGAAAACGAGTCCATGAGCCCTCGGGTTCAAGCCCTGTTGGCCGAGGAGGAGTCCGCAGGTGTGGCCCAACTCGCGGTGTACCAGGGCATTGCGGCACGCGCGGCTGCGTTGCGCGTGAGTTTACTGCGCAAAGTGAAGGAGCTGCGCGAAGGGTGCGAGGTGGTGATTGGGCTAGGCGCGCCGGCACGCGGAGTGGTGTTGATCAATTACTGCAACCTCTCCGCTCAAGATCTCAATTTTGTTGTGGACGACACACCGCTCAAGCAGGGGAAATTGGTCCCCGGTAAGCACATCCCCGTCTTCGACTGGGGCCACATTGACAACGATCAAAAGCTCGGCTGTTTGCTTTTGTCCTGGAATTACCGCAGTGAAGTTTTGGAAAAGTTGAAAGCGCGCACCCGACGCGCGCGCGTGCTGATCCCTTTTCCTGCGATGGAAGAAGTGAGCCTAGGGTAAAGGGCCATGCACGTCATTCTATCTGGAGGTGCAGGTTACATTGGGGTGCCGCTCGCCGCGGCGCTGTTGGAAGCCGGGCATTCGGTTTCGGTCTTCGATCAATTCCATTTCGGGGCTCAAGTTTTCGGGCCCTGGCGGGAGCACGCGCGGCTGCGCCTGATTCAGGGCGATATTCGCAGTGCAAACGCGGATCTCTTTCGCGGAGCTGACGCAGTGATCCAACTCGCCGCGCTGTCGAATGATCCCACAGCGGATCTCGATCGAGAGGTGACGCGCGCGATCAACTTGACGGCCACGGTGCGCTGCGCCCACCTTGCAAGAGAAGCCGGCGTTGAGCGCTACCTATTTTCCTCTTCGTGCAGTGTGTACGGCGATAGCCAGGGCTGGGTGGATGAGAATTCCACGCCCGAGCCGGTGTCTCTGTATGCGCAATACAAGCTGGAAGCTGAAGTAGCCTTGCACAGCCTAGCGACGGAAAGCTTCTGTGTGACGTCACTGCGCAGCGCCACGGTGTACGGCGTGGCCCCGCGTATGCGCTTTGATTTAGTGGCCAACATCATGACCCTACACGCGTGGAAGCGAGGGCGATTGTTCGTACTGGGCGGTGGTCGTCAGTGGCGTCCGTTGGTGCACGTGTCTGATGTCGCCCAGGCCTTCGTGCTCGCGTTGCAGGCGCCCGCTAACCTGCTGAATCGAACCATTCTGAACGTAGGGGACAATGCTCAGAATTTCCAGGTGCGCGATATCGCAGAGATCGTGCGTTGTGTCGTACCGAACACGCGTGTGGAGCAGGTATCGGAGGACGACGACAACCGGAGCTACCGCGTCGCCTTTGACAAAGCCGAGCAACTCCTGGGCTTCAAAACCAAGCACCACGTGGAGGACGGCGTGAAAGAAATTCTGGAAGGCCTGGAGAAAGGTGAGTTGCGTGATGACATCAGCACCCAAACGTTGGCCTTTTACCGTAACTTGTTCGACGATCGGCGCGTGATGGGAAAGTGATCCCCGACTCATTGCGGCAACGCGTGCCAGCGCGCGTAAATGGAATACGCCCCAACCGCCAGCACGCCGCATACTTGCAACACCCCGATCAGACGCCAGCGTGGGTGTCGCCACAGCCAGGAGCAGGCGGCACCGTAGAGTGCAAACATCGGTGCGCTCGCGAACAACAGGTAATTGCCCTTGATCGGTCCCCAGTTGTCATCGGGAAATCGCACACTGAAATACAGCTGACCCAGAACGGCCAGGATGGGCACCAGGCACAGGGTGACCAGTGTGGCGTCGCGTCGCCTCACAGCGCCCCACAATCCGATGAGCGTGCTAACGGCTGTTGTGATCGCGATGAGCATCCCTGCCGCAACGGGCGCTCGCGTCAGCGCAACGGTGGTCAATGCCGTCGTGCGATGGTTCAATTCGATCGAGGGCTCGCCGGCATGGGGCGGGCCCGCATAGTCGTAGTTAAAATAGTCGCCGAATGTCGTCGCAACGAGCACGCTCCAGAACCGCGCCCGCACGCCTGAGCACTCCGGGAAGTAGGGGTTCTCGATCACATTGAGGCACGGTGCAACGTAGAAGCCCAGGGCGCGCCGCTTCCACAACGGCGCCGGGTCCTGTTCGCTATAGCCCATGGCGTCGTAACCCGTGGGGAACAGCAAACCCGTATTGGCGTAATGTCGAAAGTGGACGGGCAGTGCGAGTGTCATCGCGAGTGCCAGGGCAGAGGCGAGGGGAAAATGTCGCCGTAGCGCCGCTTCGGCGCCTTCCTCACGCCTCCACACCAGATCTAGCCCGATGCTCAGTGCGAAAGCGCCGAAGAATATCAGTGGTGAGGCCTTGGCAAGGAGCGCCGCACTCAACGAGAGCGAAAGCCCCAAGCAGGCCCCAGCGCGCCGCAATCCACTGGCTTCAAAGGCGGGCCGGATGAAAAGGAAGATCGCCGTCGACAGCAGAATGCACAAAGCTTCGTTGGACAGCATGCCCTGGGTGTGAATTGCGCAGGGCAGCACTGCGGCCAGGCCGAGGCCCATTAGACGCGCGAAACGATCGTTCGGAAAGTAGAGGCGGAGCCCAATCCACACGCAGACAAGTGTCAGGATACCGGCGTAGATCGAGATGAGCTGGACGTCCCACAGCGTGCCACCGCTATTCCAAACGACAGATGCGAGCACGTACCAAAGCGGCGGGTGGTAGGCGACGCGACTGAACGTGAGCTCTGGCAGGGCATCATGCCGCGCGATGTAGTCGAAATACCGGATATGCTCGACTGCATCGAAACCTGCGCGGGGGTCATAAGTGCGAGACAGTGCTAGGCGCAGCAACACGCCCAGCAGGAAGATCAGGAACTCCGCAGCAGCCGGTGCCAGTGCGCGCGAATTCCGCTCAAGCCGGCTGATCTGCACAGACCAAGCAGCTATCACATCGGCTCAACGGACACCATCCGCGGCGTCGATGTGATAACTCCTGGCTGTGGGTTTGTCGCCTCACGATCGCTACCTGAGTACCCGCCATTTTGCGTCGCTCGATGGGTTGCGCTGCCTCGCCATCTTACCCGTGATTTGGCACCACGCTACGCCGCGAGTGCTGCCTGGGTTGCTCGGCAAAGGGCCGGTAGGGGTCGATCTATTTTTTTGCATCAGTGGGTTTTTGATCACCACGCTGCTCTTGCGAGAAAGCAGAACGCGCGGTCAGGTCGCGTTGGGTGCGTTCTATGTACGCCGCGCTCTGCGCATCTTCCCACTCTATTTTCTTACGCTGGTCGGTTACACGATTTTCGCAGCACTGCTTGCGCCCGCCGACCCTGCGCGAGCGCATTTTTTCGATCTGTTGCCCTTTTACGCGACGTTCACCGCTAATTGGTTTGGGAATTTTGACGTCGCATTTCCAGTTCTGTTCGCATTTGCCTGGTCGTTGTGTGTGGAGGAGCAGTTCTATGCGCTATGGCCCGGAACCTTATTGGCATTGGGGCGGAGCAAGGCTGCGCTGGCGCTGCTCGCGTTGATCGGTCTCGACGCACTGGCGGAGCATGGGTTGCTCAATGGCGTGTTGCCTCAAGGCACTCTGGCGTTGCGCATCGTGACCAGCTTTTGCACCCCGATTGGTTTGGGTGCAGCGTTGGCGTTGTTGCTCGACGATGAGCGAGCCCACTCGCGCATTTGTGAGTGGTTGGGGTTTCGTTGGATGCCGATGATCGCACTGGCGGGCGCGCTCGCGCTGCTGGCAATACCCAATGGGCCGCCGTTTGCTTATCAATTGGCTCTCACGACGTTGGTTGGGGCGTGCGTCAGTAATGAACAGCATGCTCTCTGCGGGCTGTTGCAGGCACGCCCAGTGAGTTACCTGGGGCGCATCAGTTATGGTTTGTACTTGTTGCACCCGTGCTGCATCGGTTTGGTGCGCAAGTTTTTTCCACACTACGTCGGCTCGGCATTGGTTGTTTTTCTCTTGTCCCTGCCGCTCGCAGTCGCGTTAGCGGCAATGAGCCATCGCTATTTCGAGAGCTATTTCCTGCGTTTCCGACGCTCATTCCTCGTGCCCACGGCCGCGCCGGAATTGGCCCCAAAAGCCACCCCCTAGGCGTTCAGTACCGCTGTTCCGGTCCTGCGGATCCCAACCCGGTCGCAATTTTCTAGAAAACCCAGAGTGTTGGGGGGGCGTCAAAGAGAATTGACCCGAAAATTCCCGCACAGGTCACTCAAGTAGCAGGAACTCCTAACCAAACCGGGGCCTCATGAACGTGTCAAAGAGCTCGCACCGTTGCCTGCGATTCAGCGCTCGCGTGCTGGGTCAGGTCTCCCTTGCAGCGGTAGTTGCCGGTGGAGCAGTGGGCTGTGGCTCAGCGGGCGGAAGCGATCCGTCATCGAGCAACACCATGCAGCAGGATGCAAATGGTGGGTCACCGGTCAATGGGGCCGGCGGCTCCAGCGTGGTGGTCAATCCATCTGGCGGAAATGCCAACAGCGGTGGCGCGCCGGTGGTGGTGGCCAATCCCCCGCCTGTCACAGATCCCACTACGCTCAACCCTGGGTACATCCCGGCAAGCCGTATCAACAGCGCCGAATACAACAATACTGTTGCAGATCTCTTGGGCACCACGCAGCGCCCGGGTGAGTTCTTTCTGGCCGCAACGGTGACCGGTTTTGACACCAACGCGGCTGCCTTGTCGGACGTCAGCGCCAGCGATGTGCAGGCCTACTTCGACGCCGCGAAGGCGTTGGTGGATGAGGCCTTTGCGGATCCAGTTGCCAAGGCGCGCATCATGATCTGCGCCACGGCGGATGCAACCTGCGCCCGACAGATCATTGAAGCATTCGGAGCCAAGGCGTGGCGCAGGCCGCTGACCACGGACGAAGGCGATAAGCTGCTGGCGCGGTACACAGAAGCGACGACCATGCTGGGCAAAGATCACGAAGCGGCGGTGGCTCATGTGATCCGCATCATGCTCACTTCGGCGCCGTTTTTGTATTTGATCGAAACGGATCCGGACAATCAACAAGCCGCAGTCGCCAATCGAGCGCTCAACGGCTACGAGCTTGCCAGCCGCTTATCGTACACCATCTGGGGATCCATGCCGGATGATGCGCTTTTTGCTGCTGCCGCGGACAACACGTTGCTCGATAACACGGTACTCGGCGCCCAAGTCGATCGCATGTTGAGCGATCCGAAAGGCGGACGCTTCTTAGAACGGTTCTTCAACCAGTGGCTGCAGATCCGCGAGCTCGCAGGTCACCAGGTTGACCCCATGCATTACCCGGGCTGGAGCGAGGATATGCGCGCAGCCATGTTCGCAGATGCCGCGAATTTCTTTGGCAAGTTCGTGACCGGAGGCCTGAGTTGGTCGCAATTTCTCAGTGCCGATCTCGATACAACGAATACCACGCTTGCTCCTATTTACGCCAATGACCCACCCGGCTTCCGCTCCGGGTTCTTAGGGCTGCCCGCGTTTTTGACGGCACGCTCGGTGCCCACGCGCACTGCCCCCACCTTCCGCGGGAAAACGGTTTTGGACGCGCTGTTGTGCACCACCATCGAGGTGCCTCCGAATGTGATGATCCCCCAGCTTGAAGTAGCGGGCGGTGCCGCGGTGGATCCCAATAATATTCGGCAAAAGCTGGAAGCGCACCGTATGTCGCCGGACTGCGCCGCCTGCCACGCCAGTTTGGATCCGATTGGGCTCGGTTTAGAGAATTACGACGCGATCGGTCACTACCGCACCGCGTATGAAAGCGGCCTCGCCATCGATTCCAGTGGGCAAATTGGCACGCAAGCATTCACCACGCCCACGCAGTTGGCCCAGATCCTCAGCGCAGATCCTCACTATGCCGGCTGCCCCAGTAAGAAGCTGGTTTCGCTTTCTCTGCGGCGCACGCTGCGCATGGAGGATGGACCGTATGTCGATCAGATCAGCATGGCTTGGAATTCTGGCACTATCGCCGATTTGGTGAAGATGCTGGTGACCAACGATGTCTTCCGCTTCCGGCGGTTACCCCAGAGCGCGCTATGAACCGAGGCAAGACAATGAAGAGCAGCATAAAAAACATTGTTTCCCGACGCGCCGTACTGCGCGGGGCGGGGGTTTGCTTGGCGCTGCCGTGGCTGGAGAGCTTTGCGCCGCGCGGGGCAAAGGCGCAGGCAGCGGCCACTCCGAAGCGCTACCTCTTCTGCACTTTTACGAACGGCGCAGCGGGCCACTGGTGGGAGAACGCGCCTGCTTTCGGCACTAGCGTGTTCGGCGATCAATTCATGCTCTCGAGTTCGCTCGCGCCATTGGCGCCGGTGAAGGACAAGCTGTTGGTTGTCAGCCGCATCAGTAATTACAGCTGGAATACTAAGGATCCCACTATGTATGGCATCGGGCCCAGCCACTCGCGCTGCCCGGCTGCACTGCATTCTTGTGTCGACACGGATGATTTGGCGACCAAAGCAGGCATGGATCTGCCTTCCGCCGTGATCAACAGCGTGACGGCGGATCAAGTGATTGTGCAGAATGCGAATTTCGGAACGCCCATTGAATCGATGCAAGTGGGGTTGGGGAGCTTTCCGGGTGCTTTCGATGGTCGCAGCTACGCTGACAGCCAAGTGATGAGCTGGAAAAGCGGCACGGAGCCGCTCAAGCGCCAAATCAACCCCAAGGCCGTGTTCGACATGATGGTCAACGCGGGCGCCACGAATTCAACCGGCGCGGTGGATCCGAATGCGACGGCTGCGGCGCAAGCGCGAGCGGCAGAAAATCAAAGCGTCTTGGATGCGGTGCAAGAAAATGCCGACAGCATCAAGCTGAAGATGTCGCGTGAAGATCAGATCACGATTCAGAAATTCCAAGATGGGCTGCGCGGCATCGAAATGCAGGTGACCAATGTCGCGCCCGCGATCACTGCGGGTTGCCAGGTGATTGCTGCTCCTGGCGCGGTGCCGGAGCCCGGTGGGGCAATGCAGGGGCTCAATCAGGGGCAAATGGGTTACGACCGCCAGGCGCACGCCGCGGTGATGAATGACTTGGTGACCATGGCGCTGCAGTGTGATCTCACGCGCGTGATCACGTACATGCTGGAGGATTCACGCAGCGAGTTCAATTACACGTTCATCGGGCCCGATGACGCGATCTACAACGGCATTGGCGGCATCGACAATTTCCACGGCGGAGGCCAGCACGGCCCCGGCGCGGTGGCGTCAACATCGGCCGGCGGCGTATACCCCATGACCAGCGAGAGCAACGGCGGCTACGCGACCATCACGCGCTGGACAGTGCGTAAAGTCTCGGAGTTGGCGCAAAAGCTCGCCGCCATCCCCGAAGGCGCCGGCACCGTGCTGGATAATACTTTGATCGTGATGGTCAACGACATGCGCTCGCATGATCACAAGAATTTCGATCTGCCGCTGTTCATGCTTGGGGGCACCGGGTTCATCAAACAGAACGGCCACATTGCACTGGCCGAGTACCCCGGTGATCGCCAGATCCGCGATCTCTATTACACGATCATGAACGGCTACTTCAATTTGAACGTCGCCTCATTCGGCAACGACCTGCGCGGCACGCAGAACGCGATGATCGAAGATATTTTGGCCTAACGGAGTTGTTACTCCGGCAAGTGACAGCAGGCCTCGATGTTGTGTCCGTCGGGGTCGAGCACGAACGCGCCGTAGTAGTCCTTGTGGTAATGCGGCCGTAGTCCCGGAGGCCCGTTGTCGCGCCCGCCCGCCGCGAGTGCCGCCTGGTAAAACGCGTCGACCGCGGCACGATTGTCAGCGAGAAACGCAATGTG
Source organism: Polyangiaceae bacterium (assembly GCA_035496495.1). Classification (GTDB taxonomy): domain Bacteria; phylum Myxococcota_A; class Polyangia; order Polyangiales; family Polyangiaceae; genus SZUA-265. Next base: position 1,894 of record DATJEQ010000152.1, on the reverse strand, counting down.
AATATGCGGCTTCTGAGGCGTGCCCTGATGCACCCAAAAATCGGGTTTCGGCGGCACCCCCATCCCCAAAACCATAACCCCACCGGTGTACTCCACCGGAACCTCCATCAAGACCTTGTATCCGAGTGGCGCCAACGCCTTCTCATAGAAAGCCCGACTACGAACGGGGTCACTGATACTCAATCCGGTGTGATCAATCATGGGGTTTCCTTCTTCATCGGTTGGACTAACCGCTATTTCTTACGACTGCGCCTTAAGAACATCAGTGCGGCCCAACTCAACAACGGCCACGGAGAGGAGGCGCGTGGTGTGAGTGCACAGCCGCAGCCGCTCGTAGTGTTGGTCGTGGGACTCGTGGTGCCGCTGTTTGTGGCGGTGTGATTCGTCGCGGTTGTGCCGCCGCTGGCGCCTCCTGACGATATTGCCGGTGCGCCGGCGGCGTTGTGTGTGTCGCCGGATCCGGCGTGATTGGTCGCGGTTGTGCCGCCGGTGTTGGCGGCGCCTGTGCCTCCGTTGGGCGGGGGCATCGTTGTGCCTCCGTCGGCTGATGGGGTGCCGCCAGTGCCCACTGTGCCGCCGGCATTGGTGTTGCCGCCGACGCCCATGTTGATTCCGGGGGTTTCGGCTTTGAAATCGTCGGCGAGAGGCGAGCCGGGGTTCATTGCAGCGTACAGGTAGGCTCCGACATCGATGCTGCCGGCTCGGGGAGTGCCGTTGAAGTCGTCCATTACAGCGTATTGCGGGTCGCCTGCGGCGATTAGGGCCGAGGCGGCGGTAGGGAAGACGTCGTTCGGGAGCGCGCCGCTGTAGCTCGCTGAGACGAAATCATTCGCAAGGCTGCCGGGAGCAAGACCGGTCATGACGCCGCTGAGCGCTCCCTCTCCGACGTTGCCGGATACGATTACACCGGTCAAATCACCCGCGACGCGGATGGCGTTGCCCTGGGCCGCGTAGACGGCGTTGTTCGCAATCACCACTGAGCCAGTGATGCCCGTACTGGCGATGGCGTCATTTTGAGGGGCTAGAATGGTATTGTGCAGGATTTGGATATTGGCGGGAGTGCCGGCTTGGTGGGGTTGATTGGCAATGCCATTCGACGCAGCGCCGAGAATGATGTTGTTACGAATGATCACGTCCGCCGCGGATTGAATGCCGTGATCGCCGCAATTCCACAGTAAATTGCCTTCGATCACGTTGGGCGCCCCGTTGCCCACGGTGCTGTAGGTGATGATGCACGGGTAACCGGTGTCGTGGATCACGTTGCCGCGCACGACGTTGTTGTAGCTGCCCTCTTTGATCTCAATGCCGTCCCCTTGACTCACATTGGGACCCTTAGTGTCGTGGATGTAATTGTTGGCAAACAGACTGTCATGCACGCGGCAGCCATTGTCGTTGCAGCCGATGTACATCCCTTCACCGGTGCCCCCGGTGTTGTGGAGGTGATTGTGTATGATGCTCAATCCTTGATAATCCATGCCGCTGTTCGCGCTGATGGCGACGTCAGCCGTATTGAATACTTCGCAATCCTGCACGGTGACGAAATTCGCGTTGATGAAGCGCAGCCCGGCGGAGCCACCTGAAAAGCGGATCCCTTTGATGGTCAGATACTGCACATCGTCGAAATCGACGATGTTCTGATCTACCGCGGGGCGATTGAGCAGCGGAACTTCGCCGTCCTTCGCGCGCACGACGATGGGTGCCGCTTGCGTTCCCGCGACAGCAATGTGCCAAGCATCCGTCAAGGTGTAATCACCGCCTTGCAACACCAACTCGTCACCGGGCTGCAGCATGTTGATCGCCATTTCCACGTCATCCGTGGGCCCCAAGTCCGTGCTCGCAGCGTGCACCGTGCCGGCGATCGACGCGACCGCGGCGCACCAAGCCGCCCCTCTGA
>DATJEQ010000151.1:0-6108 GCA_035496495.1 Polyangiaceae bacterium | reverse complement strand
CGGGGGCACAACGGCGGTTTAGGCCGCGCGGCGCGCTCCGGCTTTGCAGGGCGGGGGTTGGGTTGGGCCGCGCCTCATGCCTGCCAGCGTTTGTCCATCGGGGACGGATGGCCCGGTCTTACGTTAATATATTAACGTTTTTGCTAATCGGTAATCTGGATTGGCGCGCCTGATTTGCGGCCGCCTGCGGATCTTCATAGCCAAAAGAAAGGCCGCACAGGATACGCAGGTTCTCGTCAATTCCCAACACGCGCTGCGTCACGTCTTCATAGCGGCACAGCGCCGCCTGCGCGCAGCTCTGCACCCCACGCGAGCACAGGGCCAACATCAGGGTTTGCAAATAGGTACCCACATCCAGCGCCACGCCCACCCCAAAACTCCGATCCATACAAATGAACGCCACATGCGGCGCATCGAAGAAGGTGTAGTTGCGCAAGAACGCCGCTTTGCGTCCGGCCAAATCTTCCCGCGCCACGCCCATTTTCGAATAGAGCTCCACCGCGCACGCGATCTGCAATGTGCGATAATCGCCGCTGAATTTTTCCGTCACTTGCTCCGCGCCCCCGCGCTCCAACGCGGCTTTCGTCAGCTCCGCACTGAGTAAATCGCGCCGTGCTCCGCTGGCAATGAACACGCGCCACGGTTGCACATTGCAATTGGAAGGGGCCCTTTGCGCCAGCTCCAGCGCTTCCCGCAAGAGTGGCTCTGGCACCAACCGATCGCGAAAAAAGCCCCGCACCGAACGGCGCGTATTGACCACAGCGTCGAAATCCATGGTTTCAGGCTACGACATCACACTAGAATTTCAACACCGTGACTCCCGCGCCGCAGATCGCACCGCCCGCGCGCGGCAAGGCCCGCAAGATCGCGCTGGCATTGCTGTTGCTCCTGGTCGCGCTGGGCGCCGGCGCAGCCTTCTTATTTCCCGGTTGGCTGCGCGATCGCATTCAGTGCGAAGCGTTGCAGCGCGGCGTGGTGCTGGATTTCAAGGATTTCGATCTGAGCTTCAACGCTCTAACCCTCAGCGCGTTGCAATTGGACCAGGTCACGTTCAGCGCCGACAAACCCCTGACCATCTCCGGCTCGGCGGATCTGATGGTGATCGCACTGACGGATTTCGAGCCACGTTCGATCACGCTGCAGAAAGCGCAGATTGATGTCACGGCCAGCGGCGAGGAAGTGCTGCAGCAGCTCACCGGGCAAGCTCAATCATCGCCCGCCGGTGCGGCCTCCGGCCTGGACGTCAGCGCCACCGACGTGCAACTGCGCTGGAAACCGAGTTCGAGCGCCGAGCCTCTTCTCACTGTGGGCGGCGCCAACTTCAGTACAACGGGCGGTGGCATAACGCTGGGCGGCGCATTCGGTCTTGGGAAAGTGGCGCTCGGCAACGCACAGGTCAATTGGAATCGCGCTCAGCATTCCGCCGCGATCGACCTTGCGCTCAGCTCACCCCTCCCCGCTCACATCAGCGGTCACCTGCGCGCCGATGCGGATCCCATCAATCTAACGCTCGATCTGCACGAAACGGCGTTGCCTGCGTTGCTCTTGGCTTTGCCCGGCATGACGGATTTTTCAAAAACGACACTCAGCGGCATGGTGCAAATGCAGTGGCCACAGGGGCTCAGCACTCAACCGGCCGGCGGCAAAGCCTACCTCACGCTCAAGAATTTCACGCCGCCGCACCCCATTGAGCTCAAGGGGTTCGACTTCGGCAAACAGACCGATGTGCAAACGGACTTCAGTTTTTCCCGCGATCGTCGCAGCCTGCTCTTGGAACACACGCACCTGCAGGCGGGTTCGTTTGCGCTGAACGGCCAAGGGCAACTCGATGCCGCCCGGGCCACGCTGCAGCTCGCTGGTAGCTTGAGTTGCTCACTCTTGGCCAAAGCCGCGGCGGAAGCCCATTTGGGAACCGTGCTCGGGCAATGGGCCGGGAAACTCGCTCGCAAACAAGTCGAAGGCGACGTGAATTTTCAGATCAACGCGAATTGGGATTTCAGTGCTGGCATCATGCCGCACGTCACCCGAAAGATTGAGCCGGGCTGCGGCCTCAAGCCGATCAAGCTGCAAGATCTGCCTTTGTTCAACCGCTTGGGGTTGAATCTCGACGAATTGGCCGCGCAAATGCAAGAAGCGTTGCCGGGGTTGCCAGCGCTGCCGCCCGCACCCAAATTACTTCCGGATCCCGCACTATTGCCTAGGCTTCCCCATGACTGATTTCAGCTCCCTTAGCCCTGCACAATTTGCCACTGAGCTTCAAAAGCTCGGCCGACGCCGCGCCGCGTTCACTTATGACGAGAACCAGCAAGCGCTCATTGCATCGCAGGCCGAGCTTTCGCCCCTCGCGCAGGCGATCAACGGCAATGCGCGCGATTTTGCCAGACATGAAGCCATTTTCTTGGAAGTGGGGCAGCAGACGGGGGCGCTGTTCGGCGCGTTCCTGCACCGCACCGTGCGCGGGCAAGGCGCGGGCGGCGTGCGTCATTGGGCCTACCCGACCCTCGCTGATTTCATCACCGATGGGCTGCGCCTTTCGCGCGGCATGGGGCGCAAGAATGCATTAGCCGGCTTGTGGTGGGGCGGCGGCAAAGGAGTGATCGCGCGACAAACGGAAGATGGCCCTTCCAGTCCGGATTACCGTCAAGTGCTGTTTCGAGAATACGGCGCCTTCATCAGCTCGCTGCGCGGCTTGTATGTCACCGCCGAAGATGTCGGCACCTCGCCGGCAGATATTGCAGAAATTCATCACACCACGCGCTTTGTCACCTGTGTGCCCCCCGCACTCGGCGGTTCGGGGAATCCCAGTATTTCCACCGCACAAGGCGTGATCTGCGCGATGGAAGGCGCGCTCAGCTTCTTGGGCAAGGGCAGCCTGGAAGGGAAAAAAATCGCGGTGCAAGGCGCTGGCAATGTCGGCAGCTCGCTGGTTGGATTCTTGCTACAAAAAGGTGCCGCGTCGGTCGTGGTCGCAGAGATTTCCGGCGCGCTGCATGAGCGCCTGCTTGCCACTTACCGCGATAGCCGTTTGCAGGTCCGCCACGTGGGCGCGGACGATTTGAGTATTTTCAACGAACCTTGCGACCTGCTGGCACCCTGCGCCTTGGGCGGCGTGCTGGGCCCGCACACCATCGGCCTGCTCCAAACGCCGTTGGTGTGCGGCGCGGCCAACAATCAATTGTTGGATGACAGTCGCGACGATCTCGCGCTGAAACAGCGCGGCATCACCTTCGTGCCGGATTTCGTGGCCAATCGCATGGGCATCGTCAACTGCGCGAACGAGCAATACGGCTGGTTCCAAGGCGATCCGGCCATTGCACGGCATTTTGGCCAGGATTGGTCCAGCTCGGTCTACAACGTGACTCGCGACGTGTTGCAGCGCGCCACGAAGGAAAACAGCACGCCTTCACGCGCCGCCAATGCGCTGGCTGACGAGTTGATGGAACAACGCCACCCGATTTGGGGTCATCGCGGCAAAGAGATCGTGCAAGCGCTGTTGCACGAGGGCTGGTGAAGGGTGGCGACGCCGGTCAGAGCTTCCGTTCAGGCCATTGGGCTGTGCGTCGCCGGCCTACTGATGGTGGCGTTGGGCGTAGCCTTGAATATCGGCGCGACGGTTGCCTGGGGCTGCGGGCTTTGGTTGGGTGTCGGGTTGGCCCGGGCGCTGACCGTGTTCCGCATCCGCACTATCCGCCAAGCGGGCTTTGACATGGTGTGGCTGGAGCCGGCACGCGTGGTACGCGCTGCGCGCAATGAAACGATCGTGCTGAAAGCCGAAATCCGCAACCACGACTCGCAGGCGGTGCACTGTCGCCAGCTCAAAGTCGTGGCGGATAGTCACCTCAAGGCGACGTTGACGGCACATGACGCCGAGATCCCCCCGCAGCACAGTGTTGTTTTGGAAGTGCACATTGAGCCGCAGCGAGTTGGGCGTTACGGCATCCATGGGTTGACCTTGGAGGTCAGTTCCGGGCCTCAATTATTCAGTGTGCCGCTCAGTTTCCCCAACCCGCTGGGCGTTGAGGTGATGCCGCACGTCTACCGGCACCGCGCTCGCTCAGCGCTGGGCGGTCGCAGTCGTCGCGGCAGCCCCCATGGGTTGGCGCGGCGTCGTCGCGGGGAAGGCGGCGAGTTTTCTGAAATCCGCGAACACCAGGTAGGCGACCCCTTCAAGCGCATTGCCTGGCGCGCCTCCGCGCGGCGCGGAAAATTGTTGGTGCGAGACTACGAGCTACAAGAACACGAAGTCGTGTGGTTGGTGCTCGACGCTTCCGTGGAGTTGTGGGCGGGGCTCCCGGGAAGCGCACCGCTGGATCACGCCATCGACGAACTCGCTTCTCTGGCGGATCACCACTTGGCCATGGGTGACAGCGTCGGGTTGATTGTCACCGGTGCACGCGTGCTGTCCTTCATTGCACCCGAGTCCAAGCCCACGTCGCTGGGGGTGTTGCTTGAAGCGCTGGCGTTCTCCGCTCACACTCATGACGCCGATCGCAGCGGGCTCAGCGAGTTCGAAGCAGCGAATTGGGTGCTCGAACACATGGCTCCCACTGCGCCCCTCAGTGGCATTGTTCCCCCAAATGGCACCGTCCCCCAGGTGGGAGCGACCCCGGGGCACCAGCTCGATCAGATCAGTGCGCTTGCGCGCACCCGGTTGTCACAGGGTCCATTTGCCGCGACCGCGCTGCAGCAAAGCGGGCAACCCAGCTCACCGCTGCGTCAGTATTTGGCAGCATTCGGCATTTCTTCTCCTGCTCGTTTGCAGCAGGATCGCGTCAAGACGGATCACGCGCTGTGCTTGGCGCTAGACAAAATCTCGATCACTAGGCCACGCGCAACGCGCTTGTACGTGTGCTCCCCCACTCCTGACGCAACCTCGCTGGCCACAATGAGGGCCTCTTTGCTCAAGCTACCCCGGCGGCACGTGCACATCACCTGGGTGCGCGTCCCGTACGAGTACGCACTCGACGCCCTGGAACAACACCCTCCGCAAACCGCCAATGCCGATACTCTGCGCGCAGTCACGAGTGCAGTGAAGATCCGAATGCAGGTGTTGCAGGAACACGGCGAGAAATCTCTGCGCCGCCTGGGAGTCAGAGTGCAACCTGTGGGCTTTGCGCACAGGGCAACTTTTCGCGACCCAGAGCTATGAACGACACTGCACCATGAACCACCCTCTGCCATGAACGACTCCCACGCGAGGGACCCCAGCAAGGCTCACAGTCAGAAGGCGCTGATGGAGCGCTATGGCCTGCGCCCCAAGCGCCACTTCGGTCAGAATTTTCTTAATGATTCTGCGATCTTGAGCAAGCTGTCCCAGCACATTGCTGAGGGCGCTGCTTCGACGGTGGAAATTGGAGCGGGGCTTGGCGCACTCACTCGCCCATTGCTTGAGCACGGATTGAAAGTGACCGCCATCGAGCGCGATCGCGACCTGATTCCTGTGCTGCACAGAGAATTCGAGAGTGAGGTGAACAGCGCGCAGCTGACGTTGCTTGAGGCCGATGCCAAAACGGCTGACTACCCTGCACTGCTGGCAGCGTTGCCCGCCCCGCGCGTCCTCGCCGGTAATCTACCCTATCAGCTCACGGGGCCGCTTTTGCGCTTAGTGCCTCACCTTGCGCCCTTGCTAGCGCGCGCGGTGTTCTTGGTACAACTTGAGGTGGCCGATCGATTGGCCGCGCAAGCGGGAAGCCGCGAGTATGGCGCCCTCAGCGTGTTCACCCAAGCTGCATTCACGGTGCGCCGCGCATTCGTGGTGCGCTCGGGCGCCTTCTTGCCTCAGCCCCAGGTGGATTCGGCAGTGGTGCTGCTGACCCCGCTGGAGCAGCCCGTAAGCCGAGAAACACCTGCTTTCGTTGCGCTGATCCACGCGGCATTCCAACAGCGTCGCAAGACATTGAGGAATGCTTGGCGTGGGGTGCGCGATCTCAGTGCTGATGAATTGAGCCAACATGCGCAGAGTGCCGGCATCGATCTGGGCGCACGTGGCGAAACCTTGACGGTCGAACAATTCGCCCGCATGGCTCAGGCGATCTCATTATGACCACGGTGACGCTCTGCTCGTTGATCCGCTTGTCCACCAACACTCTGGCGCTGCTGCTGTTGAGT